>DASXIK010000195.1:0-3335 GCA_036498025.1 Chthoniobacterales bacterium | reverse complement strand
GCTGTTTTCCAGCTTTTGAATCCGAGATCGCCCGGAGTGAAATAGAACTTCTCGTGATAAAGGGGATCATCGGGGATGTGCATCTTGCGATATTTTCCGAGATATGTTCCGTTCGTGTCGATGATGACCGCGGTGTTGTGGTAAAGACCGGCGCTGCGCTTCTCGAAAAGGGAGGCGACGATGACCACCTTCAGTTCTGCCGCCAGCTTCTCGAGCGCCGAGGTGGAGGGTCCGGGGATTTCTTCGGCGAGCAAAAAGTTGGCATGCTCTTCCGTCTGGCAAAAATACTGGGAACGAAACAGCTCCGGCAGACACACGATCTGCGCGCCTTGTTTGGCGGCGTCGCGCACAAAATCGAAGGCGCGCGCAAAATTCTTCTCCGGCTCCGGGCCGCAGGCCATCTGGATCAGGGCGATGGTGGTTTTGGATTGGTTAGCCATCCTCCGAGACTATCTACTGGCCTTGGACGTTGTCATCCCGAACCGCGAAGACGCTGAGGGACCTCTCAACCTGTGGACATCCACACAAAGTACCTTGCGTGATCAAAGCTTCGACTGCGAGGTCCTTCGCTCGCGCTCAGGATGACACTGAAGGCGGCGTCATTCGCCATTATTTGACCGAATCGGCGGGAACGATCTTGATGCTCTCGATCACGACGCGCTTCGTCGGCTTGCTGTCCTCGCCCGAGCTGTTCATGGTCACATCGGTGTGGCCGATCTTTTCCAGGACATCATCGCCTTTGATTAGCTGGCCGAAAGTGGTGTACTGATGATCCAGGCGCCGCACGGGCGCGAGACAGATGAAAAACTGGGAGCCGGCCGAGTCCGGATCCTGGTTACGTGCCATGGAAAGCACGCCGCGATCGTGGCTGTGATCATTGAATTCTGCCTTGATTTTGTAGCCGGGATCGCCCATGCCGTAGCTGTTTTCCTTTTTTGGATCCTTGGAGTTGGGATCGCCCCCTTGGATCATGAAGCCCTTGACGATGCGGTGGAAAATTGTGCCGTCGTAAAATCCGGAACGGGCCAGTTTCTTGAAGTTTTCAATGGTCTTGGGAGCGGCGTCCGTCCAGAACTGGACGACCATGACTCCTTCGCCGGTTTTGATGACGGCGACTTCATTGGATGAGCTGCTCTGCTTGGTTTCTTCACCGCGAACGGCATTTGCGCCCAGGGCGAAACCGAGGAGGCAACACAAGAACGTCAATTTCATGCGGGAGGGTAGCGCGCAACGCGCCGGCTTCAACGGGGAATAAGCGGAAAAAATCATCGGCCTGTAGCCGCGGCGGGAAAAGGAACGCCCCGACTGAGCGGGGCGGCTACAGGGCGGCGGGCAACGCGTGATATTCCTGTAAACTGCGCACCTGCACTTTGTTGGTTTGCAGAGAGCGAATCCCATTGGCGCTCGCCTGGGCCGCCCGCACGGTCGTCATGATCGGAATTTTCTTGGCCAGCGCCGCGTTGCGAATCATGACTTCGTCTTCGCGCGGAATTTTGCCGCTGGGCGTGTTAATGATGAAATTGATGTCACCGTTCTTGACGCGATCGAGCACGTTAGGCCGGCCTTCGCGCAGCTTGTAAACTTTGGTCACCTTGATCCTGGCCTTGGTCAGGGCCGCGGCGGTGCCGCTGGTGGCGATGACCCCAAAGCCCAGCCGCACAAATTCGCGGACCACCGGCACAATGGCTTCCTTGTCGGAATCCTTGACGCTGACAAAGACGTTCCCGGTTTTCGGCAACGGGGGAGGCGCGGCCATCTGCGATTTGGCGTAGGCCAAACCGAGATCGGCGTCCATGCCCATGACTTCACCGGTCGATTTCATCTCCGGGCCTAACGAAATATCCATTCCCTGATAGCGCAGGAAGGGGAAGACCGCTTCCTTCACCGAATAATGTTTAGGAATCTTTTCCTCGGTAAAGCCGAGTTCGCTGAGAGTTTTGCCAACCATGACCTTGGCGGCCAGCTTGGCCAGGGGAACGCCGATGGCCTTGCTCACGAAAGGAACCGTGCGTGAGGCCCGCGGGTTGACTTCCAGAACGTAAACGTCCTCGCCCTTGACGGCGAACTGCACGTTCATGAGGCCGCGAACGTTTAACTCGCGGGCCATGGCCTTGGTAGCGGAGGAGATCTCCGCCAGGACTTTCTGGGAAAGGGAAAAGGTGGGAATGACGCAGGCGCTGTCTCCGCTATGAATGCCCGCCTCCTCAATGTGCTCCATGATGGCGCCGATCACGCTGGTCTGGCCATCGGCGATGCAGTCCACATCCACTTCGATGGCGTCCTCCAGGAAGCGGTCAACCAGAACAGGGCGATCGGGGGTGACCTCGATGGCGTTGGACATGTAGCGCCGCAGATCCTGCTCGTTGTAAACCAGCTCCATGGCGCGCCCGCCCAGGACAAAACTTGGCCTAACGAGAATGGGATAGCCAATGCGTTGGGCGATGGTGACCGCCTCCTCCGCAGTGACGGCTGATCCGCTCGGAGTCTGGCAGAGTCCGAGTTTATCCAGCATGGCCGCGAAAAGCTTCCGGTCCTCGGCCATTTCGATGCTTTCCGGCTGGGTGCCCAGAATGGGAACTCCCGCGGATCTGAGCCCGTCGGCCAGGTTCAGCGGTGTCTGGCCGCCGAATTGAACGAAGACGCCTTCCGGTTTCTCCTGGTCGTAGATATTGAGCACGTCCTCGAGGGTGAGCGGCTCGAAATAAAGTTTGTCGCTGGTGTCGTAATCGGTCGAAACCGTTTCCGGGTTGGAGTTCACCATGATGGTCTCGAAGCCGAGCTCGCGCAGAGCGAAAGCCGCGTGCACGCAGCAGTAGTCGAATTCAATGCCCTGGCCAATGCGGTTGGGGCCGCCGCCGAGAATCATGACTTTGCGCTTGCCGCTCTCCCGCCGCTCGTTTTCGTCGGCATAAGTCGAGTAGTAATAGGGCGTGTAAGCCTCGAACTCGGCCGCGCAGGTATCGACTAGCCGGTAGGTCGGGACGATGCCGGCTGCTTTTCGTTTTGTGCGAATGGCTTTCTCCGACGATCCGAGCGCGACGGCCAGTTGGCGGTCGGAGAACCCGAGCTTTTTGGCGTGCAGGAGCGACGCGGTCTTCTGCGAGAGGGCGCGCGCCTCCTGCACGATCTGCTCCAGGTTGCGCAGAAACCAGCGGTCGATCCTGGTTAACTCAAAGACGGCGTCGACGGACATTCCATCCTGGAAAGCCTGAGCCAGGCAAAAAATTCGTTCCGCATTGGGGACGGACAATTTGAGCCGCAGCGCTTCCGGTTCGAGGCGTTTTTCCGCGCCGTCGCCGCACAAGCCGAAGCGTTTGATCTCCAGGCTGCGCAGT
>DASXIK010000194.1:0-5078 GCA_036498025.1 Chthoniobacterales bacterium | reverse complement strand
ACGCGCAACGTGTCAGTGTGGTTGGCGATTTCAATGGCTGGGATGGCCGGGTCAATCCCATGCGCAAGCTTATCGGGAGCGGCGTTTGGGAATTGTTTTTGCCGGGAGTCATGGAAGGGACGCATTACAAGTTCGAGATTCGCGCTCCTTCCGGGGCGCTTTTGTTGAAAAGCGACCCGTTCGCTTTCTTTAATCAGCACGGCACGTCCACCTCGTCACTGGTCTACAACCTTGAGCGCTATCAGTGGAGCGATCACGAATGGATGGAAGCGCGTGCCCGGCGGGAATGGCCCAAGAGCGCGGTCAGTATTTACGAGGTGCACCTGGGATCGTGGCGGCGCCACGCCGATCAAGGCAACCGGCAACTGAGCTATCTTGAACTGACGGAGACGCTGGTGCCCTACGTGGTGGAGATGGGTTACACGCACATCGAGCTCATGCCCATCGCGGAACATCCCTTTGAAGGATCGTGGGGTTATCAGGTAACGAATTATTACGCGCCCACCAGCCGCTTCGGGAGCCCGGATGAGCTGCGGCACTTTATCGATGCGTGTCACCATGCGGGCATCGGCGTGATTGTCGACTGGGTGCCGGGACATTTTCCGAAGGATGCGCACGGCCTGGCCGAGTTTGACGGCACGGATCTCTATGAGCACGCGGACCCGCGCCAGGGCGAGCACCAGGACTGGGGCACGCTGATCTTTAACTTCGGGCGCAATGAAGTGCGGAATTTCCTGATCGCGAACGCCCTTTTCTGGCTGGAAAAATATCACATCGACGGTCTGCGGGTCGATGCCGTGGCTTCGATGCTTTATCTCGATTATTCGCGAAAGCCCGGGCAATGGATTCCTAACGTGTACGGCGGGCGCGAGAACCTGGAGGCGATTTATTTTCTCAAGCGGTTTAACGAAGTTTGTTACGAACAGTTCCCCGGAATCATGACCATTGCCGAGGAATCAACCGCGTGGCCGGGAGTTTCACGGCCGACACACCTGGGCGGCCTCGGATTCGGCTTCAAGTGGAACATGGGCTGGATGCACGATTTCCTCGAGTACATGAGCCTGGACCCGATCTTTCGCCGTTTTCATCATAGCAATATCACTTTCTCGCTGCTCTACGCTTTCCAGGAGCATTTCATCCTGGTCTTGAGCCACGACGAAGTGGTGCACGGCAAAGCTTCGCTGTTCAGCAAGATGCCCGGGGATGAGTGGCAGAAGTTCGCTAATCTGCGGATGTTTTACGCATGGATGTACGGTCAGCCGGGGAAGAAACTGCTTTTCATGGGCGGCGAGTTCGGGCAACTGCGCGAGTGGAATCACGACACCAGTCTCGACTGGAATCTCCTAGAGATGCCGCGCCACGACGGCTTGCGCCGGCTGGTGCAACACCTGAACTATACGTACCGGAAGGAAGCCGCGCTCTGGGATCAGGACGACACCTATGACGGTTTCGAGTGGATCGATTTCCACGATGCCGACAACAGTGTGGTCGCGTTTATGCGCAAAGCCCGCGGGGGCGACATCATCGCCTTTGTCGTTAACGCCACTCCGGTCGTGCGCTACAATTATCGTCTGGGCGTGCCGCACGCCGGTTTTTATCGAGAGACAATCAACACCGATGGTGAAACCTACGGCGGCAGCAATGTTGGGAACTACGGCGGCGCCCAGTCGGAACCCGTCGCCTGGATGGCACGGGAGCACTCCATCTTGATTCATCTTCCGCCCCTGGCCACGGTGGCCTTCAAATGGGAGCGTCCGCCGGCTTCCTGAGCATCGCTTTTTCCCGGCTTTTCCGCGGGCGCCGCCGGGTGATTGGCCTTGACCCTCGCGCCGTCCCCCGCGAAACTCTTTTACCCTCAGCTGAGCTTCCATGACTAAGAAATCTCCCTCCGCGTTTACCCTTGTCGAAATGCTCGTGGTTATCGCGATTATCGCGACGATCGCGGCCTTCGCCCTTCCGGCGATCACCGGGGCGCTCACCCGCGGGCAATTGGCACAGGCCGTGAGCAATGCGCGTCAGGTGCATCTGGCGACTTTTGCCATGACGACGGACGGCACGCAGACGGGCGACCCCAAGTTTGCCTGGCCGGGTGATCTGTTTAACGCCGCTGCACCGGCAAAGATCACCACTGTGGCCGATTTCGTCACGCGCCTGGTGGACAATGATTATTTGAAGGCGGGTGACCTGAAGGTTTTTGCCGCGCCTGGTATTACCCCATGGGTGGGCACTTATACCGCGCCGCCGGATGCCAACAGTACAGGGAATTTCGCTCCGGCATTCAATGGCAATACCAACTGTGCATTTAAGATCTACAAAGTGACCGACAGAGACCCGGGCAACACGATCTTCCTGGCGACGAAGAATTTCACTTACACAGATGCCGTAGCCATCAGCACCACGACCACACCATTTGGCGACAAGGGTTTTGTCATTTTCCACAAGGGCGGGGATGGCACCTTCTACAAAAAGCAGCAGGCGACCAATAAGAATTTGCTGGGTAATCCTCCGGGCGGCGGCGATGTCTCTCCACCCCCGAACGAGACGAACGATTCCTTTCTCCAGGCTCAGTAAGCGGGACTGACTGGTAGGGACGCCGCGCTGCGGTGTCCACACCGCGGACAAGCCACCTGCTCAAGTCAACCTGTGTAGACTCACGCGCGGAGCGGACGCCGCAGCGCAGCGTCTCTACCAGCTGTCGCGAAAGGTTAACAAATCCGTTCTTTACGAAAAAGGTCGATCCTGCTCGTTTAGCGAGATGAAGCTTGCCCTGACGACGATTTGCCTGGCCGCGATGACAAACCTGTTCGCCGGTAGCGCCCGCGCCGGCAGCATGGACTTGGAAATTCATGTGCAACCGAAACAGACCGATCAGAGCGGAATCAAGGCTCAGAGCGGGGGAAGCCGCTACCACTCAAAGGAACACTGGCTCTACGAGGTCAGCATCGAGAACAAGAGCTTCAAGCAGCTGGACGGAGTGGAATTGAAGTACGTGATCTTTTCGAAGCACGAGAAATTTGGCTCAAAAGATCCGGCGGAAGAAAAGCGAAGCAACGGCGGCGTCAGCGTGGGATCCCTGAAGCCGCACGAGAAGAGATCGGTGGCCACGACGGCGGTTGAGCTGGATAAGACGCAACTGGACGGCGACTATTATTTTCCGGATGGGGGCAAGGAGAAGGCGCAGGATTCTCTGGTGGGCGTGTGGGTGCGGGCTTACCAAAACGGGCAGCAGATCGCGGAATATGCGAATCCGTCCACGCTCCTGAAGGGACACTGGGAGTAACGTCTCTCTATCCAAATGCTCGGCGTCCCTAACTGTGGAGGCTGAAGAGGTTGTTCAGGTTTTGGGGGACTTTGAAGCAAACGCTCAACGTCCAACGCCCAACGCTCAACGTCCAAGTCAGAAAAGCGCGCGGTGATACTTGTGCTCGCGTTTCAGGACGCGCCTTGGGTGTCTGGGTCGCTTACGCGAAAAGCCCCCGCCCTTGTCATCCCGCCTGCCCGTCGTGGCGGGAGCCAGCGAAGACGGGGAGGGATCCCACCGACAGCGCGAGCGACACTCAAGGGACCGGAGCGTGACGTCCAGCGCGAACGCGAGTCCCTCTTACCAAGAAGGCGGCTCTTCGAGCCGATCTTCGCTTCAGGTCGTTGATTCGAACTCGCCGTCGCTTAGGCGGGTTCGAATTTTCATTTTCGGCCCAACGGACTTGACCGTGCGCAGCAATTTTCCGTGCTCATCGGTGGTGATGCTGTAACCGCGGCGCAACGTCGCCTCGGGCCCGAGCACGCGGAGCATGCCCTCCGCTTCGCGGAAGCGATGCTGCGCGTCCTGCAGAACCCGCCTGGGTAACTCGGCGAAGCGGCGGCCGAGATCGGTGAGGCGATTGCGACGCATGAGCAATTCGCGCGCGGGACTGCGCGTTTGTAAAACCCGCGCCATGTTCAGCAGTGAGCTTTTGTAAATGTCGATGCGATGGCCGACATGGCGCCGCAAGGCCTCGCGCATCAGATCGAGTTGCTGTTGCGCATCGCGCGTCCTTTTGGTGCGTTCCCGGCCCAGTGCGCGCTCCAGCGCATCAAGGCGCCGGCTAAGATCGATGATGTCGGGCACGATCAGCTCGGCCGCGGCGCTCGGAGTCGGTGCGCGCAGGTCGGCCACAAAATCGCAAATCGTGAAATCGATTTCGTGTCCCACGGCGGAGACAACCGGCGGACCGGAATCAGCCACGGCCCGCGCCACGATCTCCTCGTTGAATTCCCAGAGATCTTCCAGGCTGCCCCCGCCGCGCGTCACCAGAATTAAATCCACCGGTTTCCAGTCAGGCGCGGGCGCCGCCAGTTCGCGTATGGCGGCGGCAATCTCGCCGGCGGCGCCGCTTCCCTGGACGCGCACGGGGTTGATGAGGATTTCCAGCCAGGGCGCGCGGCGTTGCAGGACATTGAGCACATCGCGAATGGCCGCGCCGCTGGGTGAGGTCACGATGCCGAGCCGCCGGGGAAAGCGGGGCAGCGTCCGTTTTCGCTCGGGGGCGAAGAGCCCTTCGGCTTCGAGTTTGCGTTTGAGCGCTTCAAACTTTGCCTGGAGCGCGCCCAGTCCCCGCGGCTGCACGATTTGCACGCTCAGCTGGTATTGGCCGCGCGCTTCGAAGACGGAAACATTGCCATAAACCTGCACCTGCGCTCCGTCGACCAATACCGAAGGCGTTCGGGACAACGGCGCCATCGTGTCCCGCCAGATGACACAGGCGATCTGGGCGCGCTGATCTTTCAAGGTGAAGTACTGATGCCCATTCGGATGCGGCTTGTAATTGGAAATCTCGCCCTGCACCCAGACCGCTGCGAAGCGCGTTTCCAGCAGGCCGCGAATGCTGCGGGTTAGTTCACCGACGGTGAGGACTTTGGATGTCTGCTGAAAGAAATCCCCGGTGAGTTGCATGGAAGCAAACGTCCAACGTCCAACGCTCAACGTCCAACGCTCAAATTTTGGACTCTAGCGGCGGTCTAGGACCGTCGACCTTCGTCGGACACGGCGCTCAGGACTTTGGCCGATCGTGGGAAAAGATCGCTCGTTAGGTCCATGG
>DASXIK010000193.1:0-3322 GCA_036498025.1 Chthoniobacterales bacterium | reverse complement strand
CCCCCGCTCCACCATCCACGGAGCGGACGCCGCAGCGCGGCGCCCTTACCCGCTACAGGAGCGCCTTGACGGACTCGAGGTCCGGATCGCGCTTCGCCAGCTCGCGGAAGGTGGAGTCCATCCTAAAGCTGGTCTCGAGATTGTTGCGGGCATCTTTCACGTTGCCGAGCAGGGCTTCGTAGCAGCCCATGTTATAATAATAGATCGGTTCCTTGAGCAGGGCGGCCGGGCCTTTGAGCAGGAGCGCCTTGGCTTGGGCAGTCTTGCCCAGTTCATGCAAACAAAAACCGGCGTGGAGGAAGCCGGCGCTGCAGTCGGGGGCGGCGCGGCAAAGTTTCTGGCTGATGCGCAACGCCTGGACCCAGCGCTTGTCGCGCATGAGATGATGCAGGCGTAATTGCAGGACCTCCGGGCGATTTTGACACTCGCGGTCGATATCGTTCAATTCGCCGACCGACTCGCGAGTCATGCCGAGTTCGGCGTAGCCACAAGCTGCGCGGAATTGCCATTCGAAGTTCACGGCCCATGTTTAAGCAATCGCCTTGCCAATTATGGTCTTTACAGTAATTATACGGCACGATATTTTGTCAATTTAGCGTGAAAACGCTCGCCCAAAACTGGCGCTTTTCACCAGCAGCAAAGGCGCGCTGCTCGGGGTGCTAAAGCAGCAGTGCTTCCAGTTCGTTCAGCCGCCCCTCGAACAGGCGCAGCGTGCTCTCGATGGGCGCCGCCGTGGCCATGTCCACACCGGCCTCCCGCAAGGTCTCAAGGGGGAATTTTGATCCGCCCGATTTCAGAAAACCGAGATACCTTTCAACGGCGCCGGCCTCCCGGTTCAGCACCTTTTCCGACAAAGCCACGGCCGCGGAAATCCCCGTGGCGTACTTATAGACGTAGAAGGCGCTGTAAAAATGCGGGATGCGCAGGCACTCCAGGTCCAACTGCGGGTCAAGCACGACGGCCCGGCCGAAATAGGCTTCCAGAAGTTTGCGGTATTCCGCTTTGAAGCTGTCGAGGGTGAGGGCGTCGCCCCGTTCTTCAATGGCATGAATGACTCTCTCGAACTCGGCAAACATCGTTTGGCGGAAGAGTGTGCCGCGGAGATCGTCCACCTGGCGGTTGATGATGTAGGCGCGCATCTTCGGGTCGGTCGTTTGCTCCAGAAGAAAATGGGTGAGCAATTCTTCGTTGAAGGTGCTGGCCACTTCCGCGAGGAAAATGGGATAATCGTAATCCTGGAAGAGCTGCGATTTCTGCGCGAACCAGGTGTGCATGGAATGTCCCGCCTCGTGCGCCAGGGTGTAGATGTCGGCGAAGACATCCTCCTTGTAGTTCATTAATATATAGGGCGGCGCGCCATAACTGCCGCTGGAGAAGGCGCCGCTGCGCTTTCCCCTGGTTTCATAACGATCGCACCAGCGTCCCTGCAACCCCTCGCGCAAGACATCGACGTACTCGCCGCCTAGCGGGGCGAGCGAAGCCACCACTTTGGCGATGGCCTCTTCGAAAGTGATCCTGGTATCGATTTCGGCCACCAACGGCACGTAGGTGTCGTAGGCGTGCAATTCATCGAGACCAAGGACGCGCCGGCGCAGATCATAATAACGGAACAACGCAGGGGCGCCCCGGCGGACGGCTGCAACCAGCCCGTCGTAAACGGCCACCGGAATGTCATCCTTGAAAAGAGATGCTTCCAGCGCGCTGGAATAATTGCGGGCGCGTGCGCGAAACACATCGGCTTTGACGGAGTAGGAGAGCGCGGCGGCCAGGGTATACTGGTGATCCTGGAATTCCCGGTAGAATTGTTCGAAGGCATTTCGCCGGACGGCCGGATCACGGCGCAGGAGGAAGGAACCGTAGGTGCTTTGGGTGAGCGGGCGCTCCCGGCCGGTTTCATCTCGCAGCGTGCCGAACTTCATGTCCACGTTGGTCAATTGCGAGAAGGTGTCGTCGTAGCCATCGAGGGCCGCGGCGCCGATGGCGAGGAGCCGTTCCTCGCGCTCGCTCAGGATATGCGGACGCATCCGCCGGATCTTGTGCAATCGGTTGCGCCACTCGGCCAGCACTTCATCTTTCAGGAACGCCGACCAGCGGGTGTCGTCGATCGCCTGGATTTCCGGGACCACAAAGGCGGCCAGTTCACCGATGGTGGTCAGGAGATTCTGCAACTGGCCCACGCGTGTCAGGTAATCGTTGTTGGCGCTGTCTTCCGCCTGCTGGAGAGAGGCGAAGTGGTAGAGGCGCTCGATTTTCAGATCGAGCTCTTTCTCGAAATTCAAACAGGCTGCGAGAGCGTGGGCGGACTCGCCGATTTTTCCCTTCCACTCGGTGATACGGCCATGGTTTTGCTGCACCCAGGCGAAATCCTCCTGCCATTTGCTCACATCCTTGAACAAATGGGTCAGGTCCCATTTATCGGTCTCTGGAATGTCGCTCCGGTCCGGGGTTTTTGTTTCTTCCGTGGTCGTTTCCATGAGTCGTTAGGCCTATCTGAATCCCGTCTCGCCTTCCTGGTGCAACCGCGGGCCTTTGACGGTGAGAGGCTCGGCTGCCTGGTTGGCCGGCACCTGCGGGCAGTCGTCGACCCATCTTTGGCCATCGGGCGCGGCCCATTTCGCGGCATTGCGCAAGACCAGTCGCACCGTGGGGTGATAATAAATCGGGTAGGTTTCGTGGCCGGGGCGGAAGTAGAAGATTTTCCCGTTGCCCCGTTTCCAGGTGCAGCCGGAACGGAAAACCTCGCCGCCTTCAAACCATGACAGGAAGACAATCTCGTCCGGTGCGGGAATGGCGAAAGGCTCGCCATACATTTCGGTGTTTTCGATTTCAAAATAGCGATCGATTCCGTGGGCGATCGGATGGCCGGGGTTGCAGACCCAAAGCCGCTCTTTCTCGCCGGCCTCACGCCAGGTGAGCGAACAACTGGTTCCCATCAGATGCTTGAACGGTTTCGCATAATGAGAGGAGTGCAATGCGATGAAACCCATGCCCTGCCAAACGCGCGCCACCACCCGCTGAACCGCTTCGTCGCTCACCCGGCCGTGGGCGGCGTGACCCCACCAGACGAGCACATCGGTTTCCTCAAGCACCCGCGCGCTCAAACCATTCTCGGCCTCGTCCAGGGTGGCGGTGCGCACTTCCAGTTCGCCCTTCTCCGCGATGCCTTCGGCGATGGTTTGGTGCATGCCCTGCGGATAAATGTCGCGCACGATCGGATTCTCGCGCTCATGCACATATTCGCCCCAAACGGTGACGCGGACTTTGGAAGGCATGAGTGTCACTAAGCGCGAAGTCTGAAGGTGGTCAATCTGTCACGCGCAGG
>DASXIK010000192.1:0-3734 GCA_036498025.1 Chthoniobacterales bacterium | reverse complement strand
TTGAAGCGTTGAAGCGTTGAAGCGTTGAAGCGTTGAAGCGGCAGACGGCTGCGGAGAGCCGTCCCTATCTGTTAGGGGCTTCTAAAAAGGCGGCAATGTCATGGAAGACAGGCATCCTTGCCTGTCTCGGCCGACGGGCTTCCAGCCTGTCGCGCGGGAAGGGGCAGGCTGGAAGCCTACCTTCCGACTTTTTAGATGCCCTCTAAGCCCTCCAGAGTTAAATATTTATCAATCGCGAAGCTCGTGTTTCACGCGCGAAAGGTCGCCCACGTGGGTCAGTCCGCCGGCCAGGTAAATGTAGCCGCGCAGCTTCTTCGGGTTTCGTTTATCCAGGTAGAGACCGCCCTGGTGCGCCACCGAGCGGCGCCCGCTATGCTCGACGACCTGGCGGGGCGCTCGATAATAGTATCCCACGTCGTCCTCGGCGTAGAAGGAGTAGGCGCCGGCAGGGAAATGCAAGGTCGCGATCTGCTTCTCTTCCTGCAACTCCACATAGCGCGGCGCATTGCTCGGCGGCCCCTCCGCCGGCACCCGGAAATGGTGATTCGCGCAGGAAGCGAGAGACAAAGGCAACGAAAGGAGAAAGGATTTTAGCCACGGATTGACACAGATTTTCACAGATTTGAAGCAGGAGAATTCCTCAATCTGTGTCTTTCTGTGCAAATCTGTGGCGCTCTTCTCACTTCTCACTCAGCACCTTGTTAATCGCCGTGGGATCATCCAGCAGGATCCACTCTATGATGGAGAGAGGCAGGCTTCCGTTCCTGATCAGGTCGTCATGAAACTGGCCTAACCGGAAATTGTCGCCTATTTTGTCGCGATATTTCCCCAACAAATTCATGATCTGCCACTTGCCGATGATGTAACTGATTTTCTGGTGCGGGCTCGAGGCCGCACCGGCCGCTTCACCCGTGGCCGCTTCCTTGTCGAGTCCACCCGCCTCCTCGAAATACTTCACCGCTTCAGGAAAGGTCCAGCGGCCAGTGTGCAGATTGACGTCCACCCCGATGCGCGCGCCGCGATAACGCGAGAGACGCAAAATCTGGCCCTGGGCCGGCGAATTATTCGCATAAAGCCCGGTGCGCATGAGCATCTCCTCGCCGTAAAGCGCCCAGCCCTCGACAAAGACGCCGTCCTGATGCTGCCGCCGAATTTCATCGGTCAGATGATTGGCAATGGAAAGCTGCATGAAATGTCCCGGAATCCCTTCGTGTCCGAGGATCGGTCGCGGATCTTCGATGGCCGCGCGGATGTAAAAGTTCTTCGACTGCGGATCGTAAGTGGGAATGAAATAAAACCCGGCCGGATCCTTGTCATAGAGGCCGGGCGGATTCATAAACCCGCCGGGACTGGTCGGTTTGAACGCTTCCGGCAACTGGCGAATCTCGAATCGCCCCAGGTAATCCGGGATGGTGACAAGATTGTGCTCCTTGAGAAACGCGATCATCTCCGCCTCGCGACTCTCGTAAGCTTTGAGGAAGGATGCCTGGTCGGGCGGAATATTTTTGCTGCGCGACGGATCCGGGTCCGCCAGTTTGGGATCGGGCAGGAGCGCTTCGAGGGCGCGGTAACGCGCGTTCTCCACCCGCCCGATCATCTCCACTTCGCTGGCGTTCAGCGGTAGGAGGAGAACGTGTTTGAGATAATAATTGTAGTTCGCTTCGCCCATGGGCGCGAAATCCACCATCTTCGGCAGACGCTTTTCCAGCTCGTCGGCATAAGCATGCACGGCCGCCAGAGCTTCGTCGCGGGCCTTAACCAGGGCGTCGTGTTCGTTAGGCGAGAGCCCTTGATCGAGGGCCATGAGACTGTCTTTGAACAACGGGTCAATGGACCGGGCCGAGTCGATGGCCAGCTGCGCGTAAAGTTTAACCGGATTCTGCAGATTGCTCAGGCCCTGCTTGAGCAAGGCCGGCATCTGCTGGAGCCGCGCGGTGGCGGAGCGCGCGCGGTTCGCCGGCGTGTCGTATTCCTTCTTGAGGAGGGAGAAAATGGCATTGGTGCATTCGCCCACGTAGGTCTCCGGGTTGGTCTGCTCAAACTTGAGGACGCGGTCGCCGAACTCGACGCTTTCCAGTTGAGAGCGGAAGAGAATCCAGTCGATCCGCTGGTCTTTCGACCAATTCTCCGTGCGCATGGCGCGGACTTTGTCGAGCAAGGCGCGCACGTGCTCGGTCCGCTCGCTCACTTTGGCGGAGGAATAATCGGTCAGCTTGTTATCCCAGGTGTGCAAGCCTGATTCACTGCTGCCCACCGGATAATTCTCGTTGCGCCAGTTATAATAGTCCTTCGCCAGTTGCATCAAAGCGGCTGCTTCCATGACATTAGCACTGGCTGATTTGTCAATCAGCGCCTTGTTGGTGAGGTCGTTCTCCCGGCCCCTTTCCGCGCCGTTCATTGGAGGCTGACTGCCGGCACGGGTTTGCGCGTCACTGGCGACGGCAAGAGACAGCAGGGTGATGGGAAGAAGGAGGATCGTTTTCACGAAGGGGATTGTAATGCCTGGCCGGGTTCGCGAAAGCGCAAAGCGGAGAGGTTCTAATCAGAAGCCCTCACCACGGCGAGTCCGTCCAAAGGCGGAGAGGAAGCCCGGAAGAGAACGGCGAGGATTTAATCAGGTCCGCCGGGGAACCGGCTCGCGGTGAAGAGACTTACCGAATTCAAAGTTCGGGTTTGTTTGGAGCTTCGATATTCGAATTTGGAATTTCTCCACCTGATCCTCTTTGAACAAGCGCGCCGCCACGCCGGGTGATATGGTTAACTCATGAAAACGCTGGGCATGCTGGGCGGACTCGGGCCGGAGAGCACGGTGGCATACTACGAGACGATTATCCGCCTCTACCGGGAGCGCGCGGGCGACGGAAGTTATCCGCAATTCATTATGAACAGCGTGAATATGAAGAACGTGGTGGACCCGATCACTGCCAACGATTTGGCGGGCGTCGCCCGATTTCTAACTCAGGAAATGCAAAAACTGGTCCGGGCCGGGGCCGATTTCGGACTGATCTCGGCGAATACGCCGCACGTCGTCTTCGATGAAGTGCAGGCGGCCGTGGCCATTCCGCTCATTAGTATCGTGGAAGCAACCTGCGCCGCGGTGAAGAAGCGAGGGCTTCAACGGCTCGTTCTCCTCGGGACGCGCTTCACCATGCAAGGAGCGTTTTATCCAAAGGTTTTCGGGCGGGAAGGAATCGAGCTCGTTAGCCCGGATCCGGAGGATCGGGAGTATATTCACGACAAATACATGAACGAGCTGGTTTCCGGAACGTTTCTCCCCGAGACGCGCGCCGGTCTGCTCGCCATCGTTGATCGGCTGGCAGCGAAATCCGATATTCAGGGAGTTATTCTCGGCGGCACGGAACTTCCGTTGCTTCTGCGCGGCGAACGTCACAACGGAATTCCACTGCTGGATACGATGCGCATCCACGTCGAAGCGGCGGTGGCGGAGATGTTTTCGGGGTAGCGCACGCTCCGCCGGTCCGGCTCGGACCTCGCGTGCGGGCGAAGCCGTCCCGGCTTCGCGAACTTTTTGCTGGGAAGATCGTTTTGACGAGACGTCAAAACCAACACACGAGACGCGTGCGCTACCCGGAACCTGCGGCGTGCCAGGGAGGGCAGATACATAGGCTTCGGCGCGGCAGGCGTCTGCCACCACAGCAGCCGTGATTGCCTGTCCGAGCTCTTTTGCGGCAGACTGATGCAATGTCGGAAATTAAGGCGAACAAGACGCGTCA
>DASXIK010000191.1:0-7548 GCA_036498025.1 Chthoniobacterales bacterium | reverse complement strand
AAGCGCTCGAGCGACGAGTCGCGTAGACGGGGGACGGCGCTACTTTCGTGGCGGTGCGTTTGCCTGATCTCATTATTGTGGACGGAGGAAAAGGCCAGCTCTCCTCGGCCTGCCGGGAGCTGCAACGTCTGGGTTTACACGATTTGCCGATCATCGGCCTGGCAAAGGAGCACGAGGAGATCTATCGCCCCGATCGCGCGCTTCCCCTGCAGTTGTCGCTGGATTCCGGCGCCCTGCGTCTCCTGCAACGAATCCGCGACGAAGCCCACCGTTTTGCCAACGCCTATCACCAGCTGCTCATGAAAAAGCGCATTGGCGAAAGCCTTCTGGACGACTGTCCGGGAGTGAGCCAGAACCGCAAGAATCTGCTCCTGCGGAGGTTTGGCTCGGTGAACCGGCTGCGCAAAGCGAGCGTGGAGGATATTGCCGCGACCGAAGGGATCGGCCAGAAACTGGCGGAAGATGTTCATCGGTTTTTACAACGCCATTGAGAAGTCTGCAGAAATCGCCGATTAAGTTCGCCTCGTTGAGCCAATGATTTTCCGGAATCCTTTTGTGAGCGTGAGCCTGAGCGCGCTTCTTCTGTGCGCGCCCGTGGCCATGCGGGCCCAGGTTCCGTCGATCAGTCCCGCACCAACTGCGAGCCCGCCGGCTACGGAAGAGGAGGATATTATTCCGACCTTCGAGACCCAGAAGATGGCTCGAACCTACATCCTCGATATTCCTGCCCCGCGCGGGCAGATTACCGACCGGACAGGCGCGCCCTTTGCCCAGAACAAGCTGAACTACAACCTGGCGATTATTTTTCCCACGCCGCTCGATTTCTCCGATCCCCAGGCGGTCGCCTTTGCGCGGGAAAAGATCGGGCGCGCGGAAAAACTGTTGGATCGGAAGATCAGGATTGAGGATGAGGCGATTCTTCGTCACTACCACAATCGGGGAGCGCTTCCCTTCGAGATCGCGCCGAATTTGGCCTCAGCGGATTACGACAAGTTGAAGGATAAAGTGCCGGAGGGGATGACGCTGCGGGCGATTTACGTGCGCACCTACCCGAATGGGAAACTGGGCGGACATATTATCGGCTACACAGGCAAGACCGGGCGCAACCTCGACGGCATTATCGATAATCATGAGAGTCTCTGGCCGGAAACGGAAGGCCGCGAGGGACTCGAGCAAACCTTCAACGAAATTCTCAAAGGCAAGCACGGGGAGTACAAGCTCACTTTCGACAAGGCTGGCCGCAAGACCTCGGAGAAACTCGTCACTCCGCCGGTTCCGGGAAACAACGTGATTACCACGCTGGATCTGCATTTGCAGGATCTGGCCGAGAAAGCGCTGGCCAATAAGGCGAAGCGCGGCGCCATCGTCATTCTCGATCCTAACAATGGGGATATCCTGGCCATGGCCTCCTGGCCGACTTTCGATCCGAACGCTTTCATTCCCTCCATTTCAGCCGAGAAATTCAAGGCCCTGCAGGCGGACCCGGATATTCCGCTTTTGCCGAGGGCGTTTCGTTCGTCCTACCCGCCCGGTTCCACTTTCAAGGTGGCGGTGGGCATTGCGGCCCTGGAGAGCGGAGCCGTCGGGCCTAACGACGAATATGATTGCCCTTCGTCCATCGATATCGGGAACATTACTTTTCATAACTGGAAGAAGACCGGCCGCGGCGCGTTGAATTTTGTCCAGGCGCTGACGGAATCGTGCGATACCTGGTTTTACCAGGTGGGCATGAAGATCGGGGCGGAACCGATTATCGACTGGGCGTTGAAGCTCGGTTTCGGGGCCAAATGCGGCATTCCCCTGCGCGGCGAGGTGGAGGGGCGAATTCCCAATGACCAGTTCATGAAAGCCACCCACGGCCGCAAGTTCCTCAATGGCGACGTCGCCAATCTTTCCATCGGACAGGGGGATGCGGAAGTCACGCCCCTGCAGATGGCGCAGGCCATGGCCATCGTGGCCAATGGCGGGACCTTTTACCAGACGCGGCTGATTCACCAGGTTCAGACCATTGATAATGAGATCGTCAGTGCCTACCAGGTTCGGGCCAAACGGACGCTCGATTTTTCAGCTGGTACCATGGACGAATTGCGCACCGGCCTGGTTGACGCGGTCAATGGCGCCGGGGGCACGGCGCACTCGGCCAGCCTGGACAATGTCGAGGTCGCCGGCAAAACCGGCACGGCGCAGTGGGGCCCGAAAACGAAGGAGAAAACGGCCGCCTGGTTTGCCGGATTCCTGCCTGCCAGCCAGCCGCACTACGCGTTTGCCGCGGTTTACGAAGGGGACGTGGGCAGCAAAGTCCACGGCGGGACCACGGCGGCGCCGATGATCGGCGAGATTTTCAAGCAGATTTACAAGGGTACTGCCAAGACCCGGCGGGCTGAGCCGGTGGAAGATGACCAGTCGGATTGAGGCATGGGCGATGCTTGAGCCATTGGACGCCGCCGCGAATCAGTTGCAAACTGTCGCATAAGCGCTTCCGTCGAAGGTAACAATTGATGTGATGAAACCCGAGACCATCAAGAAGCTCCAGGAACTGGGAGCTTATATTCTCGCCAGCGGCTGTAACAAACCCGGCCTGATGAAAGCGGCTGAGCTCATCCGGGAGACGCGCGGCTACCGGTGGGTGGGAATTTATAAGGCCACCAAGAAAGAGTTTGTCGCCATGGCCTGGACCGGGAAGGAGCCGGTGGCTTACCCGCGTTTTCCCCTCAGCCAGGGTATCTGCGGCGCGGCTCTCGAATCGCATAAGGCGGTTATGCTGGGCGACGTGCGCAAGGATACGCGCTGTCTGCCGGTTTTTCACACCACCCGTTCTGAGATCGTTGTTCCCATGATCAACGAGGAAAAAAAAATCGTCGGAATGCTCGACGCGGAAAGCGACAAGCTGAACGCCTTCACCAATGACGACCGGGTTTTTCTCGAGCGCGCCGGCGCGCTCATCGCCCACTGTCTGCATTAACGGACGGCCGGCCTATTCCTCCGCGGAGTAGCGCGGTTCTCGTGACGACCGGCTTCCCATGATTATCCGGTCACGATTCGTTGTCACCATGGATGGTCCTCCCATCGAGGACGGCGCCGTCGCGATTCGCGATGGCCGCATCCAGGATGTCGGCCCTGCTGGTGAAGTCAGAACCCGGAATGCGGGGAAAATCCGGGACCTGGGCGATTTCGCGCTGCTCCCCGGCCTGATCAATGCGCACTGTCACCTTGATTACACCTGTCTCCGCGGTCGACTGCAGCGCCCGAGATCTTTCGCCGAATGGATTCGAGCGATCAACGCGGCCAAGGCGGATCTGGCTCCGGCCGATTATGTCGCCTCGATCAACCGGGGATTTGTGGAAGCGCGGCGTTTTGGCACGGTGGCCATGGCGAATCTGACCGCCTTCCCCGAATTGATTCCACAGACCCGGCCGCTTCTGCGCACGACCTGGTTCGCCGAGCTGCTTGATGTGCGCGATCAGGCGGGTGCGACCGCTTTGGTGGAGCGCTCGCTGAAATCGCTGGAGGCGGGGGAGCACGCGGGCCTTTGCCCGCACGCGCCCTTTACGGCCTCGCGCGAACTCTACCAGTGTTGCGCCCGCGCGACCCGGGACCGTGGTCTCTGCCTAACGACTCATCTGGCCGAGTCACGCGAGGAAATGGCCATGTTCCGGGATGCCTCCGGACCGCTCTACGATTTTATGCGGGAAATTGGGCGGGAGATGGGCGATTGCGGCGGGCGGACGCCGCTCGAGCATTTCTTGTCCATGGCCGAGGCCTCGCGACCCTGGCTGATCGCGCACCTGAACGAGCTCTCCGAGGATGATTTCCTTCTCCTTGCTCGGGCGCAGCCCAGGTTCCATGTCGTGCATTGCCAGCGCAGTCATCGTTATTTCGGGAATGGCGTGTTTCCTTTTGCCAGGCTGCGCGCTCTCGGGTTCAACATCGCGCTCGGCACCGATAGTCTCGCCAGCAATGATGATCTCAATTTGTTTGCCGAGATGCGCCAGTTTCGGAAGACGTTTCCGGAGGTCGCGCCGGAGGAAATTCTCGCCCTGACCACCCGGAACGCGGCTCTCGCACTGGGGCAGGGGGATGTGCTGGGATGTTTGGCGCCGAACCTCTCGAGCGACATGGTCGCGGTGCCTTTTAGTGGTCTTCGGAAGGACCTTTTCGACGCCATCGTGACGTTTGAAGGCGAACCTTTACCTGATCCAGTTGGCACGGCCCGGGAAAATTAGAGACGAATTATTCTCATTTCGCCTTTATTTTTCTCAAAACTGAAATATTCTCCGCGCTGAGATTTTATGGCTAAAATCATGATCATCGATGACGAACCGGCAATGGTAGAGGTCATCGTGACGCTCTGTCGCGAAAAGGGGCACCAGGTTTTCCCATTCAACAGCGCTCCGAAAGCGGTCGAGCAACTGGACGGCATTCAACCGCAGGTGGTTATCACCGATATCAAAATGGAAACCATGACGGGGTTCGATATCCTCCGGCACGTGCGGGAACACCATCGCCAGACCGCGGTGATTTTGATCACGGCCTACGCGTCGGTGGAGACGGCGGTCGAAGCCATGAAGATGGGTGCCTACGATTACGTGACCAAGCCGTTCAAGATCGATGAGCTGCAGATGACGGTCCAGCGGGCGCTCGATTACCAGGCAGCTTTGCGGGAGAATGTTTATCTCCGCAAGGAACTCAAGAACCGGTATCGCTTTGAAAACATCATCGGCACCAGCCGAAAGATGCAGCACGTTTATAATTTGATTAACAAAGTGGCCGATACCGACAGCACCGTGCTGATCATCGGCGAAAGCGGGACGGGCAAGGAACTGGTGGCGCGTGGTCTGCACTTCAACAGCAACCGGCAGCATCATCCCTTTGTGGCCATCAACTGCAGCGCCCTGCCCGAGAACCTGCTGGAATCGGAATTGTTTGGGCACAAGAAGGGCGCTTTCACCGGGGCCGTGGCCGACAAGCGAGGCTTGTTCGAAGAGGCCAATCTCGGGACGATTTTTCTGGATGAGGTAAACTCCATGGCGCCCGCCCTGCAGACAAAGTTGCTGCGGGTGCTTCAGGAGCGCGAAGTGCGCCGGGTAGGCGACAATAAGAGTTCGCCGGTGAACGTGCGCGTGGTCGGCGCGACGAACGAGGCGTTGCTGCCGAAATTGAAGGACGGCACTTTTCGCGAAGATCTTTATTACCGGCTAGCCGTCATCCCGGTGGAAATTCCAGCCCTGCGCGAGCGCCTGGAGGACGTGCCCTTGCTGGTTAACCATTTTCTGCAGAAACAGGCCAGCTCCTCCGGGGGCGAACCGAAAAAGATTACCCCGGAAGCGGTCGACATTCTCTGTCATTACGAATATCCGGGAAACGTGCGCGAACTGGAAAACGCCATCGAGCGCGCCTGCGCCTTGTGCGAGGAGGAGCAGATTCTGCCCACCGATCTCCCGCCCAACATTGTCACACATGCGCAGGGCGATAAGGCGGAAAAGGCCATCGCCGCCATGCCGGTCGGCCAATCGCTCGACGAATTCATCCAGCAGCAGGAGCGCGGCTACATCGAAGCGACTCTGACCCACTGCGGCGGTTCGCGCGAAAAAGCGGCCAGCGTTCTCGGCATCAGCATGGCCACGCTTTACCGCAAGGTGGAGCCGAAGAACAAAAAGTAGCGCGGCAGCTGAGCGCCCACTTTCTTGTCATGTTGATGGTTGGAGCTTTCGGCTTCCGCCTTTAAGCCGCATCGCTAAGATAACGCCGATGCGTTCGTCCAAAAATCAGCCGGCCACGCGCGAGATGGAGCGCCTCAACTGGATGGAATTTCGCGAGTGGGTCCCCGAGAAAGTGAACACAGTCCTGCTCCCGCTCGGCACGATGGAAGCGCACGGCGTCATCGCCAACGGCACTGATATCATCGCTCCCGTGGCCATGGCGCGCGCCATCGCCGGGCGGATCAACGCTTTGATTGCGCCGGTCGTGCCCTACGGATTTACTGGAATTCTCGACGCGTATCCAGGCGGCTTTACCATTCCCGAGGATGTTTACCGGGCTTACGTGCGCGCGGTATTAGTCGGGCTGGCCTCCTGCAAGTTTCGCAACCTCATCCTGCTCAACGGACATGGCGGTGGACAAACGGCCATCCTCGCCGCCCTTGCGCAGGAAGTCGGTCGCGCCACCGGCACGCGGATTCTGGCCGTCAATTGGTGGTCGTATTGCAGTGACGTGGTGCAGGAAGTTTACGGCGAGAACGGAGGTCATGCCGGGAACACCGAAACCGCCTACATGATGGCGGTCGATCCAGGGCTCGTGCAGAAGAACCGGTATAGCGGCCCGGAAATGGCCACGGCCATTCCGGCGCCCAACACCTGGAGCGCCTACCCGTTTCCTTCGAGCATCCTGCTCTACGAGGAGGGCGAGGGTTACCCCGTGTTCGATGAAGCCAAAGCGAAAATTTACTTCGACAAGGTGAACGACAAGATGGCCGGATTGATCGAAGAAACGATCCGAAAATGGGACCTCGCCCAACTCTAGAACTGGTAGGGACGGCGCGCTGCGCCATCCACTCCGCGCGCGTAATTTAAATCCTCGCGAGCCGCAAAAAACTCACCCGCGTTTGGCGAAGATCTTCATTTGCTCGGCAGCTTTCTGCAGCTCATCCAGCTGCTCGAGCAGCGCTTCCTGTTTCTTCAGGGTCTCGTCGTTCACGGCCTTGGTTTGCTGAAGCGCCTTGAGGGCGGCCTCCAAAGACGAGGAAGCATTGTTGTCCTGCGCGGCGGCCGGCCTGGCCACTTCCTGACTATTACCTGGAGTATTGGCTGCCTGAACAACAACGAGCTGAGGGGCGGGCTGTTGGGCAGCTGCCCCGCTCAGAAGGAAAGGCGCCATTAGGGCCAGAACCGCAGCAAGCTTTTTTGCGCGCGCTATCATATTATTTGCCTCCGCGACCGGCGAAAATTCGCGCGACCCGGACGGCCTCCATGACTTCGGCCATCTTGGAGTCGATTTTCCCCTGGTTTTCGGTAATACGAACCTGCTGGGCCTGGACTTCGTTTACCAGGGCGAGCAGTTGCTCATCCTCCTTGTTACCCGGCGTCTGTCCGGATCCGGAAGTCATGGCCAGCATCGTCAGGGCGAGCGCGACCGTTGAAATAGTGCCCTTCATCGCTGAAATAGTTCGCTTCATTCGACAAATGAGTTCAGGTAGGACTTAAGCAAGTCGTGTTCCGGGCCATGCATTTTTCCACCTTCCAATCTCCCAAAGCGGGCCGCGCGGCGCGCAAATTGCTTGCGAGTCGTCGTCTCAATCGGTAAACTCCCACATGGCCGGCCAAGGAATGCACCAGTCGCAGAATCTGTCTCTGCAACAGGTCTTGGCCCCGCAGCTCCAGCAGAGTCTGCTCATCCTGCAAGCGCCCCTCCTTGAACTGCGGAACCTGGTTCAGCAGGAAATGGAGACCAACCCGGTCCTCGAGGAGTTGGCTAACGAAGTCGAGGAACAGGAGCAGCAGAAAAAGCCGGAAGACAAGAAAGCAACCTCCAGCGACGAGGAGTTCAAGGCCG
>DASXIK010000190.1:0-4950 GCA_036498025.1 Chthoniobacterales bacterium | reverse complement strand
ACAATGGCGGGGATATCCTTCGTCTTAAAGCTCCGGCCGCGCTGGCGAAGTTTGGGCGACTCCAGGCCGCGCATCTGAACGAGTTTGCCGTCTTTCCAGATCCAGGCGCCGGGGTTGTAGGGACCCACCCGACCTGGATCTGTCCAGGTGTGAATGGAGAGCAACCGGTCGGTCACCGCCGCGGCAATGTGCATCGGTCCGCTATCGACACTGATGATGAAACTGGCCGCGCGAATCAGCCAGATGAGCTGCAGGAGCGACGTTTGGTTCGTCAGCTCAACGCAGTTATCCGGCGCCCGGATTTTGCGCGACGATTTGCCAACGACCACGACCCGGGTGGGGGCAAAGACCCGGCAAATTTCTTCGATTACCGCGGTGGCGAGCGACTTGCTTTGGCCGCGAGCGAAGGGGTGCAGCAGGATAAAAGGCGGGTAGTCATCGAAGCGCGGCAGTGGATCGCCACTGGGAATGGGGCAACGCGGGGCCTCGCTGATGGAAGCGCCGGCCACCTCGGCCAGCTTGAGATATCGTTCGACGGCGTGCTGATGCCGATGCACTTTCGCGCGGCGATGATAAAACCAGCGCGAACCTTCCCGCCCATCGCTCAGTCCGTAAATTTGTTTGGCCTTGCTGGCCTTGGCGATGAGGGCGCTCCTTAGCAGTCCCTGAAAATCCAGCGCCAGGTCGGGCTGGATTTGTCTTGTCCTCTGCAGCCACGGGATGAGCCTGCGCGATCCGCCCAGACCGCGCAGTTCCCCCCGCGGGAAGAGGTGAACATGGTTGACGTCCTGATTGCCGCGCAGGAGCGGCGCGAATTCCGGATTGATTACCCAGGTGATCGTGGCGTCGGGGTAGGCGTCACGCACAGCCGCCACCGCTGGCAGAGTGTGGACCACGTCGCCGAGCGAGCTAGGCTTGATGATCAGGATCGATTTTACAGCGGTCGAGATTTCAGCAGCCACAACTGGGGGAATGTCGATTTTATCTTCCAAGTGCCAGTCTTTCCGCGAGCAGCCTGGGCAGACCGGCCCTGATGATCTTGTCCTGGGCGACTTTCATGTCGTACTTCACCCGGCGCTGCTCCACCGTGTTGTGCTCGGTGTCGAACACGCAATAGCTGGCGCGCCAGTCTCCATCGCGTGACTGGCCGACGCTGCCGACGTTGATGAAGTATTTCTTGCCCGGCTCGATGCGCAACTGGTCGATCTTCACACGATGGACACCATCGTCGCGAATAAAGGCCATGGCGACATGGGTATGGCCAAAGAAACAGACCGCTGTGTGCTGGTAGGTGAAGCTGGCGACGGCGTCGAGGTTGTTAAAAACATAGCCCCACTGGCCGGGGGTATCGAGGGTGGCGTGCACAATGGTGAAATCGCGCACCTGCCGTTGCAGGCGAAGGTCGCGCAGCCATTCCCGGTCCTCCTTGGTGAGATTCTCGCGCGTCCACTCGATGGCATGCTCGGCCAGTTCGTTGAAATCGCGGGAGGACTCGAAAAGAGAAGCCTGTTCGTCATGGTTTCCTTTGACGGTGGGACAATCCATCTGGCGAATTTTTTCGACGCATTCGTGCGGGCTGGCGTTGTAACCGACGATGTCGCCCAGGCAAACAAAGTGGGTGCAATTCTGTTGCTCTGCGTCTTCGCAGACCGCCTCCAGGGCCTCGAGGTTGGCGTGGATATCACTAAAAATGGCGAAGCGCACTGGAATCGATCAGGAAATTAAAACGTTACAAAGCGAAAAGGGGGAGTGAACAGATTATAATGACGATGCGCTCCTTGTAACCAGGCAACTGTTTAGCGTGGAGCATCCGGGATTCGCTGAGATGGCGGAATATCCAGTTTGTTTTCGAGAAACTTCAACCGGGCGATGAGCGTGGGCAAGCGTTCCTGCGGGCCCAGGTTGTAGAGGCGAAGCAACTCCTCATAGGCATCGCGCTCTCGCCCTTCACAATAGGACAGCTCATAGGCGGCGAAGCGCCTGTCGTAACTGTGTGCCTCCGGCAACCGGGCGGCCTGGGCGTACATTTCGGAGGCGCGCAGATGGTCGTTGTACTTATCGCGATAAAGACGGGCGAGCGCTTCGTAAAGCTGCGGCTTGTCCGGATTGCTGCGGATGCCGCGCTCCAGGAAATCCCTGCCGATGTCAAAGTATTCCCGCTGGACTTTGACGCGCAAGGCCTGGCGGGGAATGCTCTCATCGCGCAAGACGGCAGCGCTGGCATTCCAGGCCATGTGCCATGCGGCCATGTCCCAGAAGAGGACCGAGCGCGGCTGCAAAGTGGTGGCCTGCCGAAAAAGGAGCAGCACCCGGCCCCAGGCGGTTTCCTCCCAGGCGACATGAGCCTGGATAAAAAGAACATCGGCCACGAGGGAGCGAAATCCGCTAAGGGCCGCGACAAAGGCGAGCTGCCCGATCTGTTCGCGCAGATTGAGATTGAACTCGACGCCTTGAAAATGGAGTGCGCGATGCTCCCGGGAGAGGCGATGTTCCAAGGGCAGTCGCACGGCGCCGAAGAGGAGCACGATGGCCAGCACGGTCCCGCTGCGGATCATAATTCCTTTCCGTAAAAAACCACCGTGCCCAGCAGGGTGTAAACGATGGTGTAAAACAGACCAAGCAGGACGGTCTTGCCGAAGAGCGCCAGTGGAATGGCGGTGCCGGCAACCGCGTCATCGATCAGATTGAAAGATTGCAGGTCGGGAAAGAGCAGCGCCACCACGGCCAGAAAAGTTTGGGCCAGCCAGCCGCCGCCCTGGCTGTGCAGCCAGTACTCTCGCGCGGTGGCTTGCAAATGCCCGATGAAATAAACAAAGACCATGACCACTACGGTGAAGAGGTTGGTGGTGGCAAAGGTGGACACGAAAAGCGTGAGCGCCGCCAGGACCATGGCCTTGAGATAAATGGTGGCAATGGCGGGAACGAGGTCAAGGTTGAAGGCCGACTGCTGCACGGCCCGAAGCGCGGCCTCGAGCTCCTCACGGGGCGCGGAGGCCATTTCCCGCGCCGTCTCGCCGAGCACGGTTTGCTCGCGCAAGTAAAGCACGGCGAAGAACATCGCAGTCATGAGGAGCGTGCTCAGGGCCAGCAAAAGGAGGATGCCGCCCAACTTGCCTAACAAGTATGTAAAACGCGGCACCGGTTTGGAGAGAATGGTGTAGACCGTTCGGTCCTCCACATCCTGGGGCAGAAGCCGGGCCGTGGCCACGACCGCCAGGAGCGAGGTGACCATGGACATGGCGCCGAGCGATACATCCTTCAGGATCTGAAATTCCTGTTGAAAACTGAACTGCGCCATGAAAACCGAGCTGGCGATGAGCAGAAAAGCGAAGATCAGGGCAAAATAGAACACGCGCTGGCGCGTCAGGTCGGTCAGGGTGTTGCCGACCAGCGCCAGAAACCGCCGCTGCCAGAGCACGGGGGATGCGCTCATGATTTCTTCTTCACCTCACCAGCTGGCCTCTCCGTCGTTTCCGGCTTTTCCTCGCGCCCGACGACCTCGAGAAAGAGGCGCTCCAGGGTGGTGGTCGATTTCCGGCGTCCGATGAAGCTCGCGCCCGCTTTGGCGGCGGCCGTTTCGATTTCCCGCAAGAGCGTTTCCGAGGCGTTCTCCAGGGTAATGTCCATGCGATTCTCGATGGCGACCAATTCCTCGAGGCGGCCTTCACGCAGCAGTCTGCCGGCGGAGAGAATGCCGACGCGATCGCAAATCTCCTGCGCCTGGGCCAGCAAATGCGAGGAGAGCAGAATCGTGACACCGCGCTGCTTCAAGCGCAGGATCAGCTGGCAGATATCGTGCGAACCGGCCGGGTCGACTCCGGCGGTGGGCTCGTCCAAAACCAGCACGCGCGGATTATTAATGAGGGCCTGGGCCAGGCCGATCCGCTGGAGCATCCCTTTGGAATAGGTGGCGAGACGGCGATCCCGCGCGCTCTGCAAGCCCACGAGTTCAAGCAGTTCCTCGATTCGCTGCCGCAAAACCCGGCCGTCCAGCGCGCAGAGTTTGCCAAAGAAGCGCAGAGTCTCTTCGCCGGTCAGATATTTGTAAAAGTAAGGGTTCTCCGGGAGAAAGCCGGCGGCGGCGCGGCTCCCGACTTCGCGGCTATCCCGGCCGAGAATTTCCGTGCGCCCTTTGGTCGGGGAAACGAGGCCAAGGATAATTTTGAGCGTGGTGCTTTTGCCGGACCCGTTAGGCCCGAGCAGCCCGTAAACCTCGCCGGCTTCGACGCGCAAAGTGAGATCGCGCACAGCCACGACACCGGTTCCGCGAAAAGGCGCAGGAAAGACCTTGGTCAATCCCTGGATGGAGACCGCTGGATCAGCCATGGCGAATCTCGAAACCGCGGGACGCGACCGGCGTCTCCAGTGTTGTCTCCGTTTGTTTCCGGATATGGGCGCGGAGTTCGCTCTGGTTGATCGCTTCGAGGAAACTCCGGACCTCTTCCTCCGTTCCGCTGACCTGCATTTGCACGCGCCCGTCGGGGAGATTGCAGACCCAGCCGGTCACGTCGAAGCCCTTGGCCACATTGCGAACCGACCAACGAAAACCAACACCCTGCACGCGGCCTTCGTAGAAAACCTCCATTGAGATCATGCGCTGGGCATGATCTTACGAAAAGCGCAGCGCAGCGAAAGCCTAGAACCCATCACCCCTCCCATTTATGAGATGGGTGAAGCGTTCTAGTTGCGGGGATTTATCGTTTCCGGGAACGGCGTCGGCTCGAACTCCGGGAGTGGCGGCGGGGGCGCGATGGAGCGAGGCTGGGGGAGTTCCGCCTGCCAGGCCGCAGAATTGGCGACGGTGGACGGGGGCGGCGTGGTCACGTCCGCGACCACGGGTCGAACGGCGGCGATGTCGTTCCTGGCGACGAATCCTCTTTCCCGGCCGGGCAGCTCAACTTTGCAGAACCCGAAGGAGGAGCGAATCAGCGTCACGGGCGTGCCGCGAAC
>DASXIK010000189.1:0-3913 GCA_036498025.1 Chthoniobacterales bacterium | reverse complement strand
CGGCAGGCCATCTACGATTACGGTCTGGAAAACAAGATCATCATGCTCGGTTACCGCTGGGACACGCCGGAGATCCTGGTGGCGGCGGACATGGTTGTCATTGCCTCTCTCTGCACCGAGGCGTCACCCATCGTTCTGCGCGAAGCGTTCGCCACCGGACGGCCGGTCATCGCCACCAGAGTGGGAGACGTCCCGGAAATTGTGCAGGACGGAGAAAACGGTTTGGTCGTCAAGCCAGGAGACAGCGAGGCCCTGGCCAGCGCCATCCTCCGCTTTCTCTCCGACCGCCCGCTGGCGGCGCGTTGCGCGAGCAACGCCCTGCGTTATGCGAGGGAGCATTTTGATTTCAACCGAATGATGCGCGCGAAACTGGCGGTCGATCTTTCTCTCAGCAAGCGCCCGGAGAGGGCGCCGGCGGAAACGCCGGGGACGGACCCCGCCGCCGCCAATCTCCCCGCGGCCGCCAAGGCCGAGCTCGCCTCAGCCGACTGAGGCTGCGTTGACCGCGTCAATCAGTTGACGGAAGCGGCCGAAGTCGCGCCGGTGCGGTTTCAGAATCAGACGCGGCAGCTCCGCGATTTCCGGCTCGTTCTTTTCCTGAGAGAGCGCCCCGCCCTGCACGATTTTTCCTTCGCGCACCATGTTGCCAAACTTTTCGTTCAACTCGGCGACCGCTTTCTCCGTCAGACGATGGTTCATGCGCAAGGCGAGCTGATCACCCACCCAGCGAACGGAATGGTAATTCTTGTAGAACTGCAGGATCTCCTGCACCGCCTGGGGAACGCTGTGGCAAAGCCTGAAGAGCGAGAAATCCTCGGATGCGACGTAGCCGAGTTTGTACATGTCATCCTGCACAAATTTCATCCACGTTTCCCAATAAGTTCCACCCGGCTGGTCGAGCAGCACCATCGGGATGATGCGCGCTTTTCCCGTTTGCATGAGCGTGAGCACTTCAAATCCTTCGTCCATCGTGCCAAACCCCCCCGGGAAAAGCGCGAGCGCATGAGTCTCCTTCACGAAATTTAATTTTCGGGTGAAGAAATAATTGAAGTTAATCAGCTTGCCGTCGCCTTCGATGATCGGGTTCGCCCGCTGCTCAAAGGGCAGGCGAATGTTGAGGCCGAAACTGTGTTCCCGCCCCGCCCCGCGCTGGGCCGCGCCCATGATGCCGTCGCCGCCGCCCGTGATCACCATGAAATCATGCCGCACGATCTCCCGCCCGAATTCTTCCGCCATCTTGAACGGGATGGCCTCCGGAGCCGTGCGCGCCGAGCCAAAGACCGCCACTTTACGCAGGTGCGCGTAGGGCGCGAAAATCTTGGCGGCGTAGCGCAGCTCCTTGAGCGAGCGATTGATCAGCTTCAGGTCGGCCACGCCCATTTCGTCCCGCCCAATCTTCAAGGCGGTCACGATCATCTCCTCAATCAATTCAGGATTTTTGTCGGCGCCCCAATCGGCCACAAATTGGCGCACGCGGGCGTCCCATTCTTCGCCCAGCGTGGCGGAGCGACGAGCCGGCTGATTCTGGATTGTTCCGGTGGTAAAATCTTCCACAACCTTCTCTTAGCTTGAGTTGGACCAAGGCGCACAGTGTTTTTGCGGGCTCGTGCCCATACCTCCCCCGGGAGAAAGGGGGCGCCGCTTCCTGCGTCACCCCCAGCAGGTCTCTCAGAATTTCCTTCATGTGGCGGATCGGCAACGAATAATGGCCGGCCTGCTCAACGATTCGCGCGTTGCAGTTGCGCAGACGGCCGGCCACTTCCCGGGCGATCTCGGCGGAGAAACTCCGATCCTTGGTTCCGTGCCAGAAACGCACCGGAACGGAAATCTCCTCGAGAGAAAAACCCCACGGGTCCGCAAAGATCTGGGCGTCCACGATGACACCTTCGACAGAACCGCGCCATGCGCGACGCTGACTTTCAAAGCAGGCCTCAAAGGCGGCGGAGTCGCGCAGGCTGGCGGCATCGCACGGTTGCAGCAGTTTCAAGATCAATGGCCGGAAACGGAAGGGCCAGCGCACACAGGCGACGGGCCGCGCGACATGAAAACACGCGCGCAGAAGCGCCGGCTGTTTGTGGTGGAGCGCGAGCATCCAGCGATACAACGGAAGCAAGCCGGCACGATCGCGCAGTTCGAGAATCGGCGGCGCCCCAGCCACCACAGCGATCGCCGAAACGCGTTCCGGCATGGCCCACGCGCTCGCGTACGCGTAAGGCGCTCCGCCGGAGATGGCGAGAATACGGAACTGGGTCAGCCCCAGGTGATCGGCCAGAGCACGCAAGACCGGCGGCCAGTCGAGTAATTTGCGTTCTCTCTGAAGCTCCGATCGGCTGATCCCCGGGCGGTCCGGAGAAATAATCCGCACCCCCAGCTCCCGCGCCGCCTCGTCCGTCAGCTCGGCCATGGTACGCGAGCTGGGCCAGCCATGACAAAAGACCACGGGTTGACCAGCGGGGTCGCCGTACTCTTGAAAGGCCAGCGCGCCTCCCGGCAGTTGCAGAATTTTTTCGCCGCTCATCTGTCCGTCCGCGTCGGTTCCATGCCCGCGAATCCCGACATTGCAACCGCGCAATCTCTCATCCACAGTATCATATCAACATTTCATCGCCCTATCTGGTCACACTTCTATGAACGATTATTCACAACCCGGAGCCGGGAAAATTTCGCTCCACGGCAGCGGCCTGGGCGCGCCGTCGCCCGAACAGGTGGAACAACGCGCCCGCGAAATCGCCATGATCGGCGAGCGCAATCCGGACGATTTTACAGACCAAGATTGGGAGCAGGCCCGACAGGAGCTGCACGGTGCAGCTGTGCCTTCGGCACCTGAGGAGACCAAACAGAACGCCCAGTTAGAGGATGAATGGGAAGTCGTGGTCAACGACTCCGGGCACATGGTGCCCCGTTCGGAGAACGAGGAAGAAACAGTCGGCGAACAGCTTGTTACCGGCGGCGTGGAGGAAGCGACGCACGATCAAATGGTCGAGGCGCGCCGGGAGGAACTCGAGGAAGAAGGTCGAGATTCTTGAGCCGTGACCGCAGCCGCCACCATCGAGAAGGCGACAGCGACGCCCACTGGCCACGAGGGCGCCTCGTCGCGCGTGGAGGCTTTGCGGCAGCGTTTTCATCAGGTCCGTAATTTTAGCAGCGACCTCAGCGCGGGCCTGGCCCCCGAAGATTGCGTGGTTCAGTCGATGCCGGATGTCAGTCCGACCAAGTGGCACCTCGCCCACACCACCTGGTTTTTTGAAACCTTTATCATTCGCAAGTGGATCCCCGCGTACCAGCCCGCGGTTCCGCAATACGCCTATCTTTTTAATTCCTATTACAACGCCGCCGGCGACATGCACCGGCGCGATCTCCGCGGCCTCATCTCCCGGCCCACCGTCCAGGAAACGCATCGCTATCGCGCTTCCATCGATGCGCATATCGACGATCTCCTCTCCCGCGCGGACAGCGGTTTGCTGGACGAGCTCGAACCGCTCCTCGTTCTGGGCATGCACCATGAGCAACAACATCAGGAGTTGCTCGTGACCGATATCAAACATGTCTTTGCGCAAAATCCGCTCTACCCGGTCTTTCACGAGCGCGCGGTTGATCGGTCCCGGAAAGACGCGGACGCAGCCGCGAAGTTTGTGGAATTTGCTGAAGCCATTGTTTCCATCGGCCATGAGGGGAATGGTTTTTCCTACGACAACGAGGGACCGCGCCACCGCGCGTTACTCGCCCCCTTCGCGCTCGCCTCGCGCGCCGTGACCAACAAAGAGTATCTCGAGTTTATGGAGGACGGCGGTTACACCCGGCCGGAACACTGGCTGGCCCTTGGCTGGACGACGGTGAATGAACAGCGCTGGACCGCGCCGCTCTATTGGGTGAAAAAAGATGGCCAGTGGTGGAACTTTACCCTGTCCGGTTT
>DASXIK010000188.1:0-2021 GCA_036498025.1 Chthoniobacterales bacterium | reverse complement strand
AATTTTCGTCGTGCACCGCCGCGAGTTCTTCGCCGGCGGATTTTAGGAGTTGCTCCAGGTCGCCCTGCGCCATGGCCGGCTGCCGGATGTCGTGGATCGCATCGCGGCTTTCGCCGATGGCTTGCTCCGTGCCGGAGATTGCTTCATCGAGGGCTTGCATGGCGTGGTCGGGCTTGCCCGGAAGCATATTGCGGGCCGCCTGAAATTGAAACATCAGGCCGTGAAAACTTTGCAGCAGGGTATCGTGCAGTTCGCGGGCGATGCGGGTGCGCTCGTTGACCCGCTCTTCCAGGCGCACATTGAATTGCTCCTCCACTTGGCGGAGGCGCAGCCGGTAAATTCCGGTGAGCAGGGTTAGGGCCGCGCCCATGAAAAAAATAAGCGCTAACAATTTCCACGATTGCAGAAGCGCGTTCAAGGCGCGCGACGGCAGGTAGATCCGAGAGTTGATGGCCCAGTCAAGATCTTTGGCCGCCTGGCGCAAGCCGATGACGTCGTGCTCCGCCATGCGGCGCCAGACCCGCTGGACTTTTTCCAGCGTGTCGCGATTCTCGAAGACCAGGGCCCAGCTTTTAAAATCCGGGTAGCGATATCCTCGATCGATTTCCTGCTGAACCAAGGCACCGTAGGCGCGGGCGTCCGCCACATCGTGCGGATCATGCGTTAGGGAGGCGACCATCCCGTCCAATCCGTAGCCCGGTTTTCCCGGCGGCAAGAAGCCGGTGTCACTCAACATGCCGGTGTATTCCGGGTCGGTCGCTAGAAAGTCGGCGAGTCTAAAAGCCAAATCCGCATCCGGCGTTTGGTTCAACACGACCAGTTCGCCGCCGCCTTTGAAACCAACCGGCGGGACCACGGCCGCCGCATAATCCCAAAAGCGTTGCGTCTTGCCGTCCTTGTGCGGCCGCTTGTAGAAATCGTCAGCCCAGCGAGCCATGAAGCTGGCCGGTTCCACCGTGGCACGGTAACCGCCATTCACGAATGCGCGGATGACTTCGTCGTGGGTCGTCTCCGGAAAACTGGCCAACTCGCGAACGCCGCCCTGCGGCAGAGGAACCCGCGAATGCTGGGTCACATAAATCGGAGTCGCGAGCGCTTGCTCGGCGGAAAAAGAAACGTGTGAGCCAAGCGGCCCGGCCTGAATCAGTGACTCGCTCCGGCCCGCTTTGACCAGCGATATGTAATCGTAAAACACACTCAGCGCCATGCCGGTGGGGAAGGTTATGGTGTCGCCGGAAGAGGTGCCGGCCGCGAAAGAATCGAGGAGCTGCGGCCAGCTCTCGCCATTGAGAATCAACGGAGGCGAATCCGCTGCGGCCGAAGGCAAACGCTTCCAATAAAAAAGCAGGCGGACATCGGTGACGTAGGGAAGCGCGCAAGCCGGCACGCCGAGCACGTCGCGCCACTGGCCCCGGGCGTTTTGCCAGTCGGGACGAGAGCGGATTCGGCCGCTGGCCGCGAGATCACCGGTCCAGGTGGTGCCCACTTCCATGACATCCGGCAAAGCATCTGGTCCCGTGGTGCGTCCGGCGCGCAGCAGCGCGAAAGCTTCGTCCCAGGTGATGAGACGCAGAACCACGGTGGCATCGTGCTGTTGCGCAAAGCGCGCCAGCGCGGCGAAGGTCTTGCGCTGGTTGGCCACCACCTGAAAATTCGGAACCGTCGATTGGGGATTCCAAGTGGCGGTCTCCGACGCCAGGGAATCTTCTACGTTCAGCAGCCGCACGCCGGTACCGACGAGGGACAAACGCAAGGCTTCGACGCGGGAGGGGATGTCTTGGCCGGGGGCGATGTCGTTTGGTCCCGACCCCTCCGGTGAAACGAGCCAAACTTCGACGCGCTTGTCGTTGTTCGCCGCGTTGTTCGCCGCGGTGTTGGTGGCGGTGTTTGCGGCCGCGTCTGCGGCGCTGGATGCCGAGCCGTTTGCGGAGCGAGCGGTTGGAGGGCTCGAGAGCAGAGCCCAGCCAAATAAGAGAATGCCCGCGCAAACTTTCATGGTTGCGGGATTCTACATCACCGAC
>DASXIK010000187.1:0-2966 GCA_036498025.1 Chthoniobacterales bacterium | reverse complement strand
CATCGCCTTCCCCGATTCCGGGAGGATGATGCCGAGATGCCTAACGACCGTTCGCCGGGCGGGCGTAGCCGCCGCGTAAAAAATGAGTGTGGCGGCGAAGAGGAGAAAAGGATGAAGAGAGGACGGAACATGCAGCACGATCCAGTCGAGGCATTTTCTCCAAAAGACTCCACGGACAGCGAGGTGGCGGGAGAGTTGGGGGAGCCAGTTCATTGAATCCGTTGCCCCGGCAGGGACACAAGATGGAGTCCAATAAATGAACCTGGCCGCGTGTAAAGCCAATTCGTTCCCGCAGGAGGGGCGGCTGGCGGCGCGCCGGGTGCAAAATCAGCCGGATTTGGCTCGCGAATTCCAGCGGATGCAATAAATCTGTCCCTGCTTCTCTATGATTCTGACTAATACACGTTGCATTTTTCCGGACGGGATTCGCGATGGCCTGGCGGTCGTGGTGCAAGGGGGAAAGATCGCCGGCGTCAGGCAGGCTAGTTTTGCGGGGGACGAGCGGGTAGTCGACCTGGAGGGAAATTATCTGGCCCCTGGCTTCATCGATCTGCACATCCACGGCGCGGTGGGCCGCGACACCATGGAGGCTTCCGAGGAAGCGTTCCGGGCAATCTGCGACTTTCACGCGAGTGGCGGGACGACCTCGCTGCTGCTCACCACCGTGACCGCGCCCATGACCGCGATCCTCAAGGTGGCCGGCGCATTGCGAAGCGCGCGGTCCGCCCTTGGCCGGGTGGCGGGTCTTCATGTGGAGGGACCATTTATTTCCAGGGAGAAACCGGGCGCGCAACGAAAGAGCGCAATGCGCAAGCCGACAGCGAAAGCCTACGCCCCGTTGCTCGAGTATGCGGGTGTGATCAAGCGGATGACGCTGGCTCCGGAATTGCCGGGCGCGCCTGCGCTCATTGATGCCTTGCTCGCCCGTGGCATCGACCCGAGCGGCGGGCACAGTGATGCGTGGGAAGAGGATGCCCGCATCGCTTTCGAACACGGCCTGCGCAGTGTGACCCACACCTTCAACTGCATGTCTTCGGCGCGTCGCCGCGGCATCGATCGCGTGGCCGGTTTGCTCGAATTCGCCTTGAGCGAGCGCAATATTCTCTGCGAACTCATCGCCGACGGTCACCATGTTTCGACGACCCTGATGAAGATGCTTTATCGAGCGAAGGGAGCTCGCGGCATCTGCCTGGTGACGGATGCGACCGCCGGCGCCGGGTTGCCGGAAGGATCCGAGTTCTCGTTGTCCGGCAAGAAATGTCTGGTGGAAGGCGGCGTTTGCCTGCTGGCCGATCGCACTGGTTTGGCTGGGAGCGCGGCGCGCATGATCGATCTGGTGCGGACCATGACGACGAAGGTGGACGTGCCCCTGCACGAAGCCGTGGCTATGGCGACGGACACACCGGCGCACGCCATCGGGCTAAAGAACAAGGGAAATTTCAGAATCGGGAACGATGCCGATTTTGTGGTGATCTCAGAGAACCTTGAAGTGGTGCGCACGTTCGCGGGCGGCGAAGAAATTTTTCGCCGGTAGGGCGAGGCGGGAGCTCCGGCCCAACGAGGTGGCTACAGCGCCATCAGAAAATCGGCAATCTCCAGGGACGCGCGCGGCCGGCTGAGCGCGGCGATGTGAGCGCTCCATTGACGCCAGAGACTGGCATCGGCACCGAACAGCTGCTGCACTTGTGCCACTACTTCTGCGGGCGCGTGGGCGACGGTCCCGGATTGGGTGGTGACGATGAGCTGGGCGTTTCCTTCTTCCTGCCCGGAGACGATGTGGTTGATAATCATCGGGCAACCCGCCGCCACCGCCTCCTGCACGGTAGCGCCACCGGCCTTGCCGATCAGCACGTGGCTCTGGCAGAGCAATTCCGGCAGTTGATCGGTCCAGCCGATGATGGTGATCTTTTGATCGCCGGCCGCGTGAGCGATCACCTGCCGAAGCTTTTCCTCGCGGCCCACCGTCACCGTCAGGTCGATATCGAGCTGGCAAAGTCTCCGCGTAATCTCCGGAGCGCGTCCGGTGCCGGCGTTGATCATATATAAAACGCGCGGCCGCTCCCGGGCGGAAGGAGGTTCGCGCCGCGGCAGGTCGGCGAATCGTGGATTGACCGGAAAACCGAACGCTCTGATTTTTTCAGGCCCGATGCCGGCTTCGCGGACGACAGCGGCGCTTTGTTCGTTTGGGACCAGAAAGACGTCGGCGGGACAGTGATACCAGATGGCGTTGACTGTGATCGAATCAGTCACCACGACCACGCTGCGGAAGGTTCGGTCCGGCTGCACCTGTTGCAGCAGGTAGGGGTACGCCGGAAAAACCGAGACGACGACATCGGGCTGGAAACGTTGGAGGAGATCGGCCAGGTGCCTTTTCACTGGGGCGAACCAGCGAGAGCGAAAGCTTTGGTCGAAGTCCTTTTTTTGGTCGAGCCAGCGATAAACCAGGCCCCAGGCGCGCGGCCAGTTGTTGATGAGCGTGAGATAGCCTCGGCGCAGCCAGTTATTGGGCCGGCCGTAGGTTTCGGCAAAGAGATCGTGCACCTCCACCTGTACGGCGGGGGCGGTGCGGACAAGGCCCGCCTGGATTCCGCTGGCGGCGCTGTTGTGGCCTTCTCCGTAGCCGGCCGTGAGAATCAAAATTTTCTTCACTTCGTTAGGTAGGAAAAAGATGCCACGGTTCCGGCGAGGCCGAACTTAATGGATATTTTGATCCATCAAAGTAAAGTCTGCAGGCGATGAAATGGCTGCGCTTTGTCTGGCGAATTGTCCGGCGGCTCGTCTGGGAGACGGCCACGGATAATACCACCGGCCTGTCTGCCCAGATGGCCTACCTCCTTCTCGTGGCCCTCGCGCCGGGTTTGCTTTTCCTGTGGCATCTGCTGGGTCTCTTCGGAACGGACCCGGCAAAGCTGCACAAAATCTTTCTCGTGCTGAAGGGATTCCTGCCGCCGGATGAGAAGGTGCAG
>DASXIK010000186.1:0-3105 GCA_036498025.1 Chthoniobacterales bacterium | reverse complement strand
GGCTTTTTTGCCAAAAGACACTTGGACTATCAAAGGCTCGCCAAACGCGACGTGGCTAGTGTTCCGCCGTTTCTGCGGAAAGAATCAGCGGGTGAATGGAATCGAACCCTCGTGTCCAGCTTGGGAAGCTGGCGTTCTACCATTGAACTACACCCGCGAAGGAAGAAATGAATGGTGATCGGTGAATGGTGAATAGTCAATTACATCCATTTGGCCATTTGTTCGGGGAAGGGGCATTGACGGCAGTCGGAGTTGTCCTGTAAGCAGAAGTCCTCATAGATTTGCAATAAGCCCTGTTGATAGGCCACGGTTTTGAGGAACTGGCGGCGCCGCTTGTCGCCACCGAATAAACGGGTGGCGGCGGTTTCGCTGCGCCGGTTGGAGAGCGGCGCGGACAATTCCAGGTATTCCGGCCAGATCGACGACGTTTGCAGAGACCAGAGCGGATAGAAAACATTGGCCAAGATATCGCTGATGCGCGAGTCGCCTAACAAGGCCATGGGCTTCGCCGCCGGTTCTGAGCTGAGGGTGTAATGCCGTTCCCAAAAGGGATGAGCCAGGGCGGTGAAAAACCTGCGCACGCCAGTCGCGCCCGGTTTCTCGAAGGCGCGGCGCAATTTCGGCCAATGGCAGGCCAGCAACGCCAGTGCGGCCAGGCGGCGATGCGGATGATTGAGCGGGCGCGTGCCGCTCATCCGCCAGGTTTTCTTCGGCAGAACGAGCCGCTCCATTTCCAGGCGATGCGGCCACCAGCGATCCCAAAGTCCGCGCACATAACCGCGCGTGTCTTTTTTATAGGCGGCCAGGTCCGGCGTCTCGAGAAAGCCGGCCAAGCCAAAGAGGATCGCTTCCGTATTCGTTAGGCCGTCTCGCAGCATCTTCAAAGGGAGGCGTTGAGCGAGGAGGGTAAAGGGGAGTTTGTTTTCCTTGTAACCCAGCGCGGCGGCCACTTCGCCGAAGAGCGCCTCGTCGCGTCCGTGGAGCTCGATGGCCCGGGCAAGGCGCGCCGCTTTCCGGCGCAGCCGGAATTGCGCGGCACTGTGCAGAAGCTTGTGCACCCGTTCTTCCGGCAGGTCGCGCAAGGGCGCCTGGCAGCGTCCTGCATGTGCCAGAGGGATATTCGCGCTGAACACCTCGGCCAGGGCGGAGAGATCGAGGCGTACCTGGGGCACGTTGCCATGCGAAATCGTGCGCGTGAAAAAGTCCCGCTCGCCCTGGTGCACGAAAACGTGCAGGACGGTCGTTGCAAACGCCGGGTTGGTGGCGTGCCCGTGCGCTTCCCAGCTGCGATCGGTCAGGTCAATCTCGATGCATCCGGTGATAGCCTTGCCGCCATTGAGGCGGATGGCGGCGTCACGAAAGTCGGGCCCGGCTTCGCGGTTCCAGCTGCCGGGTTGCACGATTTCCACTTGATCGCCCGCAGTGGAGACAAAGGTTGCGCCGAACTCTCCGCTGAACCAGCGCGCCTGGATCTCCAGTTCCGTCGGCGTGCGCTCCACCGGAAACAAGGCGCGCTCCCGGACACGCGGAGTTTCGCGCAGCTTGACGTAACTTTCGGCCAGCAGCATGGCCCGAAGTTTTAACTCAGCGCCGTTTCGAAGGAAAGGTGGATCGTAGCGCTACGAATGCGCCACCGGCTCGAGAGCAGCCTCCACCGGCGCACGATCCAACGGCCAGATCGGCGCGCTGATACGGGTGCGCAGATCCTGCATGACTTCCTCGACCAGGGCGGCCTGCGGTCGCGGGAAAATGAACGAATATTTTGGGCCTTTGCCCGCGGCCGGAAAGATTGTCAGATTTTCCGAGAGAAATTTCGGCTCATGCGCCACCATGCAGCCCTCGAGCTCGATCGGTTGGGCAAAAGGCCGGCCGCTCTTGCGCGCGACGAAAAAAATATTGCGCGGCTGCTCCCTGGTGGCGACGAGAGCGCCGAAGAGATTGGCTGGGACACGGCGTCCGCGACCGCTCAGACAGGGCACGGCCCAGGCCACGGTTTCCTTGAGGACATTTTCCTTGGCAAACGCCGGACCGAATCGGGGCGGCAAGGTTTCGGGGAGGTGCGGTCCCGCGCTAGCGGTTGCGGGTCCGTTCAATTTCTTGAAGGCCAGCCAGGCCTTGGCTTTCATAGCCCGGAGAATTTTCGGCGCGAAATAAAGGAAAGCGACGATGGCTGCGGCAAAAACGGCGAGGGCGATCAGCGGATTGTAGTGAATCAGCGCCAGGCCGCCGAGGACGGCAGCATCCTCGCCCACACTGAGCGCGATGTTGGAGAACGGCTCGGGCGACGTGTTACTGGCCAGGCGAGTGGTGGACTTGGCCGTGTGCGTAATCAGGCTCGCGCCTCCGGCCACCAACGCCACTATAATAGTGAATACGGGACTCGGATGACCCAGCACCTGGATGGCTAGCAGCGCTCCGCCGATCGGCCGGATGACGGTGTGCACGGCGTCCCAGGCGGTGTCGACCCATGGGATTTTGTCCGCGAAGAACTCGAGAAAATACATCACCCCTGCCACACTGATAACGGCCGGATTGCCCAGGACTTCGAGCGACTGATAATCGGGGCCGAGTGTGATCCAGTGATAATGAATGGAGAGACCGGTGGCGAAAACCGTCAGGTAGAGATTGATCCCGGCGAGGGAAGCCAGCCCGAGAGCGACTCCAAGAAGCTTCAGCTGCTCCATGGGAAAAATATGAGCGGGCACGCATGATTGTCACGAGCAAGTTTCGACAATGACGAAGCACGAATGTCGAATGACGAAATAATGACGAAGGTCGAAGGCAAACGGCTGGGTCGTGGACGCGATCTCTTCATGATTGGGACTTAGGGTTTCTTTCGTCATTAGTCATTCGAGCTTCGTCATTCCGGCGGCGGAGTTGCCGCCGGCGCCGGCGCCCTCTAGACTCTGCGCCATGCTCGATATCCGCCTCATCCGCGAAAAGCCGGATTTTGTGAAGAGCCGGGTGGCCAGCCGCGGCGGCGGTGACGAGTCAAAGATCGACGACGTTCTCAGAGTGGACGCGGACCGTCGCAAAGCCGAGACGGCCTTGCAGCAATTGAATGCCGAGCGCAAACGTTTGAGCAAGGAGATCGGAGGAAAACGC
>DASXIK010000185.1:0-6452 GCA_036498025.1 Chthoniobacterales bacterium | reverse complement strand
CTCTCCCACGGCGAAGGAAAAAGTGCCGGAAAGTTGTTCGTTGAGGAACAGTTGCCAGAAAGCCTCTTCCCCGGTGAGATGGTGAAACTGCCCGGCGGCCGGGAGGCCCCGCTCAAAATAAAAGGCGCCGACCGTTTCGGCCTGCTCGTCCCGGATGCTGAGCTGGCCCGTCTGATTCGAGTTGGCGATGGTCTGGTGAACCGTGGTCAGGTCGAAATGGGAGATTCGGCCGCTGAGAGGAGGGTGTTCATCGAAGTTTCGGACCTGATCGCTCTCCTGCACGATGCGAAGGGCCATTTGCTCGCAGAGATAACGGAAGAACGAGGGCACAGCGCGCACCAACTGGTGGAAGTTCGCCCGGGGAAAGCATTGCACGCTGGCTCCACTGATCGCGCGAACCAGGTTCAAGCGGGGTTGTTCGGAGAAGGCTTCGATGTCGCCAACGACCTGTCCGCGGGCCAGCTGCAGAGGCTCCGCGCCCGGTGCTTCGGGAACGAGTTCCAGTTCGCCGCGATTGATGATAAAGAGGGCGTTGCCAGGCTCCCCTGGTCGATAGAGCACTTCCCCAATGTTCAAGTGCCGGACCCAGGACAATTCGCCAATTGCTCGGAGTTCGGGACGTGAGAGGGAGGTGCAAAAGGCAAAGAAGTCCCTATCTGGCATTACCTGTCGTGGAGCAAGAGTCATACACGCCCGGAGGAGAGATGAAATCGGGAGGGATTTTGGCTGGATTTAGGGCCGTCCGGCCGCTTTCCAAGGGCCGTGCCCGGCGAGATTTAGCAGGCGAAGCATCCGCCGGGCCTTGTTGCTAGAGAAGTGTCCGGACGCAGTGAATGGCGCGCAGATAGACTTTATGGGGCCCGCCGCGATTCAATTCGTCGGCCATGAGGTGAACGATCTCGTTGCTGGCCGCCGGCATCACCTGGGGGGTGCGGTCCTCGCCCGGTTTGCCCCGCGAAACTTCCAGCAGATCGGCGCCCGGCCGATGGATCACCTGAAATTCCACGTCGGTGGAGACCAAACTGATTTTTCCTACGGGCTCGCCCGGTTCCTCCCGAAGACCGATTTCAATGCGGCGACCTTCGTTGTTGAAGAAGGTTAGCTTGTCGGTTGCTCCCTTGCCCTCGACGCGCCATTGCAACTGCGCGGCCAGCCATCCAGCCAGCAGCAAGCCGGTCGAACGATAGGACGGGGCGAAGACAATCTCGCCGCGATCAATGCCCTCGAAGCGGTGGTAGGACGAGGGATGATCGAAAAACTGAGCCAGCGCGAGGCGAATTTTGTCGAGGCGCGTCCAGTTTAAATCACACAGGACGACCCGCTGGTGGGCCTGTTGCTGGGCCGACTCCAGAAGTTCAAGTTGCTCCGTGAAATTTTTCCAGATCTGACTGTCGTAAATCAACCGGTCCACCCAGGCCCAAAGCTGCGGATCGATGGGGTCGTGAAACTCTCCCTGCCACCAGAGCAGGAAAGGGAGATCGGAATCCAGTTGCGAGAAAACAATGTTGGGCAGGAGACTGGCGGAGGGGCCCTGGAGCCGGAAGGAAAGTTGCTCCGAGCAGATCTGTTTGCTCCCGGCGCGGCTAATGTGGCAATGAGCGCTAATCCAGGCCTCCACCTGGTTCTCTTTCGCGGTGGGATTGGCCTCGATGACGATGGCGCGGCAGGCGAGGTTCTGGGTGAACTCGGAGATGAGCCTGGTATTGCCCGGAAGCGAATCGGGCGCCTCATTATAGACCGCGAGGTTAACCAGCGAAGCGCGGGTGGCGCCTTCGTTCTGTTCCCAAAGCTTCTTTAGCTCCTTGTCGATTTTCCCGATCTCAACGGGGAGCCCGGGCGAGTACGATTCAACCGGCGCCGGCATCGGGTTCAACTCGGGTTCACAACCTTCTCCACGCGCGCCCGTCGTGAGCGAGCAACTCGTCCGCCGCTTCCGGTCCCCACGAGCCAGCGGGATAAAAATGCAATTCGGGAGCCTCCTTCGCCGCGTGCCAGGCTTCCTCGATAGGATCGACAAAAGACCAGGCCTCTTCGACTTCGTCGCGCCGCGCGAACAGGGTGGCGTCTCCGCTCATGGCATCGAGGAGGAGACGCTCGTAGGCTTCCGGGCTGGCCTTGCCAAAGGAGGTGCCATAGTGAAAATCCATTTTCACCGGCTCGATGCGCAGGCTTGTTCCGGGGATCTTAGCCTGCATGCGCAGGGAAATTCCTTCGTCCGGTTGAATGCGCACGACCAGCACGTTTTGGTCAAGGGCGGCCGACTCCTTGTTGAACAAAACTCCCGGCGCTTTCTTGAAGTGGACGGAAATCTCCGTGCCGGATTTCGGGAGGCGCTTGCCCACGCGCAGATAGACCGGCATATCGGCAAAGCGCCAGTTATCGATGTTTAGGCGAAGGGCGACGAAAGTTTCGGTCATCGACGCCGGGTTCACATTTTTCTCCTCGCGATAACCGGCGACCGGTTTTCCGCCGATGGCGCCGGCGGCGTATTGCCCGCGTATGGCCCTGGCCGATACTTCCGGGCCGGTCATGCGACGCAGAGAGCGCACAACTTTTACTTTCTCATCGCGGATGGCGTCCGCGCTCAGGTCGGTAGGCGGCTCCATGCCGATGAGGCAGAGCAGTTGCAGAAGATGATTTTGCACCATGTCGCGCAAAGCGCCCGAGCCCTCGTAATAACCCGCGCGGCCTTCCACGCCGAGTGTTTCAGCGGCCGTGATTTGAATATGATCGATGTAACGCGTGTTCCAGAGCGGCTCGAAGATGGCGTTGGCGAAGCGTAGTACCAGAATGTTCTGGGCGGTCTCTTTTCCCAGGAAATGATCGATGCGGTAGGTTTGATTTTCCGCGAAGGAATTGTGGACCACGCGGTTCAACTCGCGGGCCGAAGCGAGATCGGTCCCGAACGGCTTCTCCACAATGACTCGCGCCCAACTCCCCTGGCGAGCTTCGTTCAAGCCGGCGGCTTTGAGGTTTTTCAGGATCGGTTCGATCTGGTCCGGCCCAACCGCCAGGTAAAAAAGGCGATTGCCGCGGGTGCCCCGTTCCCCGTCAATCTTCTCCAGGCGCGCGGCCAGCGATTTGAATCCCGCCTCGTCGGCGAACTCGCTTTGATGATAAAAAAGTGAATTCGCGAACGTGGTCCAGATTTCGTCGCGCACGTTTTGCCGGGAAAAGTTCCGGGTAGCTTCCTCCATTTCCTTCCGGAATTCGTCGTCCGTCTTGGGCCGCCGGGCGAATCCGATGACGGCCACGGCCGGCGGCAGCTCCCCGTCGGCCGCGAGATTATAAAGCGCTGGCACGAGCTTGCGATGGGTCAGGTCTCCCGTCGCTCCGAAAATGACGACGCTGCACGGCTGAGGCACGGCCCGGGTCGATAGGCCTTCGCGCAAGGGATTGGATTGCCGTTCGGCTGCCTGTTCCATTTCGTGGCAGGCTACACCGTTCTGGGCGCCGAGGGTAAGAGCAAAATGCGGGTGACGCAAAAACTGGCGTGCCCGCGGGACTCTCCCCTCCGTTGCCAGCCTGGCACACGAGGGATGCGGCATGTTTCTCGCTAATGCTGGAAAGGGTTGCTCGCGCTCATTTTCGGGCCGCGCCATGACTTCAAATTATTGGAACGATCTCAAACTAGCGCGCAAGGGCCTGCTGGCCGCGTCCCTCCCAAGTGCGGCTTTGCTCCTCGGTTTTGCCGCGCTCTATGGTTTGTCCGCGGCCGAGCGTCGCGCGCAGGCCCAAGTCCAACGTATCCTGGAGGTCCGATACGAACTGAGCCGGGCGCTCGCCGGCATTGTCACCGGCGGCGCGGGGACGCGCGGTTTCGCCTTGACCCGGAGCGACGAATTCCTCAGTTCCACGGCGATCGCGCGGGAGGAGGCGACCAGAGCTCTGGGGACACTTGCTTCGCTGCTGGTCGGCAAACCGTCGCAGGCGTCCAAGTTGACGGCCCTCCGGGAACTGGTGAGCGACCGTTATCGGCTGAACGAACAGATCATCGCGGCGGTGAACGCCAACGTGACGCCGTCGAATCCAGACGTGGCCGCGCTGGTCATGGAGGGCGCGCAAAAAGCGGAAGAGATTCGCGACCTTCTGCTCGCCATGGACAGCGAGGAGCTGATTGTGCATGGACAGCGCACCGCCCGCCTTGAGCAGCTCCGGGATGTTGACGTGGCGGCCACGGCGGTGGTGGCCGCGTTTGGCATTGGCGGGGGATTCCTTTCGGTCTGGCTGCTCAGCCGGTCGACCGTGCGGAGAATTCAATGGATCGGCGATAATGCCGAGCGGCTGGCAGCGGAGCTTCCGCTGCAGGAAGAGGAAGGCGGCAAGGACGAGATCGGAAGCGTTAACGAGCAACTGAAAGCGGCCAGCGCCCTGCTCATCAACCGGACCCAGGCGCTGCGGGAAAGCGAAAGCCGCCTGCTCTCAATTCTTGATCACACTTCGTCCATTGTCTTCATGAAGGACTTGCAGGGGCGTTTTATCCTGGCGAATCCACAATTTGAAAAGTTGTTCGGCCTCGATCGGCACGCCGTCATCGGTCATGATGGGCATGCGTTTTTTCCGCCTGAGCTGGCTGACGTTTACCAGGCTAACGACCGCGCTGCTCTGGCCAGTGACGGGCCGCTGCAATTCGAGGAGGCGGTGATGCAAAACGACGGTCCGCGCACCTACCTGTCGACCAAGTTCGCCTTGCGCGACCGTGACGGCGTTCCCTATGCGCTTTGCGGCATCTCCACGGACATCACGGCGCGCAAACAGGCCGAGGAAATTCTGCGGCGTTCGCGCGACGAACTGGAAAAGCACGTGCACGAGAGGACCCTCGAGCTTCAGCAGGCCAACGAGAAATTGCGTCATGAAGTCACCGAGCACCGCGAGACCGCGGAAAGCCTGAAACGAACAAATGCGCAATTGCTGCAGGCTCAGAAGATGGAGGCGCTCGGCCAGATCTCCGGCGGCATTGCCCACGATTTCAACAACATCCTCACCACCATCATGGGCTACGGAATGCTCTTGCTGCAGCAACTGCCCGAGGGCGAGCGCGAGGGGAGTCCGGTGGCGGAAATCCTGCGCGCCTCCGAGCGGGCCGGCGCGCTCAGCAAGCAGCTGCTCGGCTTCAGCCGGCCACACCCGACCAATCCCGTCGTCCTCAACTTGAACAGAGTGGTGGAGAACGCCGAGAAGATGCTGGTGCAGGCCATCGGCGGCCGGATCATTCTGCGAAAGGTCCTCGATCAGGCGCTCGGCCACGTGCGGGCGGACATTGGCCAGATCGAGCAACTGCTGCTCAACCTTGTCATCAATGGGCGCGATGCCATTCGGCGCAATGGCGAGATTGAAATCATCACGGAGAATGTGACGCTGCCGGCCGAAGAGATTAAGGCTGATGCCGCCACTAACGAGTTCGTCTCCCTTTCCGTGCGCGATACCGGGTCCGGAATTCCGCCGGAGCTGATGCCTCGAATGTTTGAGCCTTTCTTTACCACCAAGCAGCCCGGCAAAGGCACCGGTCTCGGCCTGGCCACGTGCAGCGCCATTGTGCAACAGAGCGGCGGATGGATCGTCTGCCAAAGCCAGCCGGGTAACGGGACGCTGTTCACGGTTTTCCTGCCTCGCGTTTCCGGGGCCGTGGAGGAGCCGGCGCATCCCCGCGCGGATGGGCTTCTGCCGAGAGGCCGGGAGAAAGTCCTGGTGGTCGAGGACGAGCCGTCGGTGGGCAATCTCTTTGAATGCTTGCTGCGCAAACTGGGCTACGAGGTCATTCGGGCCAAGCACGGGGAAGAGGCGGAACGAGCCATGGCCGATTGCGCGGACGCCCCCGTCGACCTTGTCCTCACCGACCTGGATATGCCGCGCATGGATGGGACGGAACTTGTGCGCCGGCTGACCAAAAAATATGGCGCGCTCAAGATCATTCTGACCTCGGGTAACGGCGAAAATTTTCGCAACAAACAGGACACCGGCTTCGATTTCGAATTTCTGCCCAAGCCCTTCAGCATGCAGACGCTCGCGCAAAAAGTGCGCGAGGTGCTGGATCGTTAGGCGCGCATCCGTCGCTCGGCGGAGGCGTTCTGTCTGCCACGCCATAGCAACGCGACGGCGGGTCGCCGTGTCTGGGTCGCTAGTTAGGCAAGGGAAACCGGCGCATCAACTCCCGAACCTTGCCGCGCACCCGCTCCAGGCCATCGGCGTCTTCCCGCTTGTCCAGCGCCTCCGCCACCAGGTCCGATACCTCGAGCATTTCTTCTTCCTTCATCCCGCGCGTGGTCACCGCCGGAGTGCCCACCCGGATGCCGCCCGGTTTGAAGATCGGATAGGTATCAAAGGGAATGGCGTTCTTGTTCACCGTGATGCCGGCGCGATCGAGAACTTCCTGGGCCTGTTTGCCGTTGATCTCCTTGGGCCTCAGGTCGACCAGCATGAGATGATTGTCCGTTCCCCCGGAGACGATGCGG
>DASXIK010000184.1:0-19177 GCA_036498025.1 Chthoniobacterales bacterium | reverse complement strand
CAGGCCGCTGGCCTGCTGGTCGCGGCGGCTCGCCGCGACATCGGCGGGCGAGCCGCCCGCCGTCACAGGCGAGCCGTCTGTGCTCCCCGGAAAGGGGGAACCCGCTTTGCTCTGCAGGCAGAGCGCCGCGGCTACAATGCTTACTTTGCTTCGACCGCTTTGGGCGAGGACTCTGCTCTCGCCGCGGGGGCGAGGGCCTGGGTTAGAAGGTCAGCCAGGCGCCAGCCTGCCTTGTGCAACTCCTGGCGCACAACCTTCGCGGCCCAGTCTTTGTAGCCGGGCGCGTCTTTCACTGGCTTCTCTTCGGCGTCGCCCGCGGCCACGACGCGATCCTCCTGCTTGAGCGCGTGCACGTTATTAAAGGTAAGACGCTCGTGCGCTTCGCGCGCCAGGGGCAGGATTTCGTCCGCCCAGATCTCGCCCGAGCGCCGCACTTCCACGCCCGCCGGAAGTTTCCAGTCCTTTGGTTCCTCCGCGGCCATGGCACGAGCCAGCTTCTCTTTAGCCGGGTCGATGATGGCGTAGCGCTGCTCCTTGGGCATGGTTTCAGGCACTTCCGGCAGGAGAGCATTCACGGTATCGAGATCCCAGAAGCCGTGCAGCTTCTTGGTGTGCGGCAGACGGCCAGAAAGAGGATCGTTCGTTAGGCGCAACTCCACGGTGTTGCCGCCTTCATCGCCCAGGGCGGTCTTTTCGCGGGCCGGATCAACGGCCTGGCCCTTGTCCGTGAAATATTCCGCTCCCACGTGGAGCGGTTGGTGGATATCGCCTACGTAGTGCGCCAGGAGAATGATGGCGACCGGCTTGGTAATCTTGCGCTCGTTCTCCTCGGGGATGCGCCCCTGCAACACGTCGACGCAGTAGCCAATCATGTGCACGATGTCCCATTTGCTGCGCCCGGCGCCATCGTCGGAATATTTCTCCGGATGATCGACCGGCACATCCGTATAGTGGAACCAGTGATGCGAAGGGGCCGCGGAGTCCATGTCGTGGGTGGGCTGATTAGCCCGCCAGAAGTCGCGCAGTTGAGCGTCAATCTTCGGGTGGGCCGAGTAATGAAAAATGTTGGGATCATCCGCGCCTTTTTTATCCCAGCCTTTGATTTCATCGGGAATGACCGAGGCCTTTTCCAAGGTGAGACCATCAAGCAGCGCAGTCACCTGCTGGCCGGTCGGAGTATGGGCGAGCCGCTCATCGGCAATGGCTCCCACGATTTGATGGCCGGTGGGCCCATAGGCCAGCAGGACTCGCGGAAGGAAAAGAGCAAGGGTGCAGAAAATGGAGAAAAGCTTTTTCATTTGGGGGGAAACTGCGGTCTTTTATCGGACCGGTTTATTTCTAAAACCAACAGGATAAGGGCCGATATTGCCGTTTTTGTTAATGATCAGTGAAAAGTCAACGAGGCCGAATGTCGCCGACGGACACGGTTGGCCCGTGGTGCGTCCTCCCGCCGGGCGTCATCCCCGGTTGGGCCTCAGCATCCCCGCGTAAAAGCCAGGGCTGGAGTCGGGGATGGGAACGGCGTTTACTTCGTTACGATAAAAATCGAGTGAGGTGGTGGCACCGATAATTCCATAGGCGTACCCCTGCGCCGCCATGTCGCGCAAGCTGGCATCGAGGAGGGCGCGCCCGATTCCCTTGTGCCTTGCCTCCTCGGCGACCCCAGTGGGTCCAAAGAATCCGCGCGCGGTGGCGTCGTAACTGGCGAAACCCAGGACGTCGAGGCCGTTGGTAGCAACGAAGCAGGCGACCGGCGAACGCATAAAGGAGATCTCGCACTCGCTGGCCCAGCGCTCCCCGAATTGACAGGCCACCCAGTGGGCGACCAAGCGCTTTTCCGCGGCAAAGGCGCGGCGCACGCTTATTCCCTCGGGCAGGGGTTTCTCGGCTGGAGCCAGACCGTAAAGTTTTACCAGTAGATCAGCCGTCACCATTGGCTGTAGGATTCGACAGATCCTCCGCCAACTCAACACTATTCCGCCGCCGGAGAATCCGCCGGCCGAGGAGGAAGCCAAGCACCAGCACGGTAAACCCGCCGCAGCATTTGCCGAAGAGTTCCCCATGCCGCACGTAGAAGGTGAGCTCGCCGCCGGTAGGCACATTGACTTCGCCCATGAGCACGCCCTCGGCGAAGGTGTTGCCGGTGTCATCCCGCAAGATCTGGGTCACGCGTCCGAGCTCGTTGACGAAGCAGGTCACTCCGGTGTTGGCCGCACGGATCATCGGGCGCCGCGTTTCCACGCAGCGGAAAATGGCATTGGCCACGTGCTGGCGGGAGCCGGCGGAATGCAGAAACCAGCCGTCATTCGTGACATTGACCAGGAGATTCGCGCCGGGATCGCCGTTTTCCGGCAGGACGAAGTGCCGGGTCAATTCCCCGATGGTGTCCTCAAAACAGATCAGCGGGGCGACGAGCACGTTCTGATTCGTTAGGCGAAAAACCGTGTAGTCCGAGCCCACCTCGAAATCTCCCGGAACCTGGTCGCCGACGATCCTGGCGAGCAGAGGAAAGCTGTAGCGGCCCGGGATGTATTCTCCGAAAGGAACCAGATGCAGTTTCCGGTACACCTGGACGCTGCGGCCGGCGTCGGAAACGAGCATAGCGGCATTATATGCGTGGCCTTCCGGTTCATCGATGGTTCCCAGCAGCAGGTCCGTCTTCTGGGACGCCGAAAAATTGGTGACGAACTGGTAGCTCTGCTCATCCTGCAACACCGGCCCGGGCATGGAACTCTCCGGCCAGACCAGCAGGTCCGGCGGCGAGTCCGTTTGAAAGGCCATGGCGCTGAGCCGGGTGAATTGCGCAAAAATGTTGCGGGTAAATTGCCGGTCGAACTTCTCCGCGCGCGGAATGTTGGCCTGGACAGCCGCCACGCGGATGGTCTGGAACGTCCTCGGGGTGCGGGCCACGTGCCAGCCAAAAGCGATCAATCCGACAATCCCCAGCATGGTCAGATTAATATCCCAATGAGGAAGCATCGAGCGAAAGCGCGCTTCCAGGATCAGCCGGCGCGCCGTCGTCACCGCGATCACATTGGCGAACGCCACCACGAACGACAGACCGAGCACGCCGGTATATTCCGCGGCCTGGATGATGATCCAATTTTCGTGGAGGGCGACGCCGAGCCCGTTCCAGCCGAATCCGGTAAAGATCCAATCGCGCAGCAATTCGGTGGTCACCCAGGCGGCGGCCAAAACGAAGGCCAGGCCGAGGTTATTCGCCGATTTCAACCAGGGCGACGACGGTGGTGGCTCCGCCGGCGCTCTGCCCGCGGCGCTCAGCATTCTGCTCCACTTGCCGGCAACCTCCGCGGAATCCAAAGTCGCAGCCGGCCGCTCGCGCGGGCGCAGCACGCCGCTGAGCCAACCCCAGAACGCGAAATAGGCAGCCATATAAAACTGCAGGAGAAACCATCCGGGAACGGTCACGGTCGTGAGCCAGGAGAAGGCCGTCCAAAAGAAAACGAGCCCGGCCACGTAGCCGAGGGCGATGTGACGCAGCCAAACCCGCCGGGAGTGGTCGCCGGAAAACCAAATGGCGGCCAGGAGCGGGCAGAGGCAAATCCAACAGAGCCATGTCTGCCCGAAGGGAGCGAAACAGGCGGTGTATAGAAGGCCGGTGCTGACGGCGGCGACCCAAGGCCAGAGCCGTGTCGCTTTGCGCCAGCCGCTCACCGATTAGCGTCGCCGCCGGCGCTGTTTGGTCTCTTCTTCGCGGCGGCCACCGGGGCGCAAGGAGTCGCGCAAATCCCGCGCATAGGCGGGATTGACCCAGAACGACGCGTATTCGACCTCTTGGATCTTCCCGATGTTGATTTTGCTCGAAAGCACGTAGCCCATCATGATCAATCCGGTCAACGTGTCGAGAAATTCGGCGGACTCCATCTCTTTGATGCGATCGATGAAAAGTTTTCCGAAAAGGGGAGTGCCGGCCAGGCCCAGAGCCTTGATCATGGTGATTTCAGCGCCGCTCAATCTGATTTCTCGTTTCACAGGGAACTCTCCAAAGCAGGTGTCATGCGCTTTTTGGCGGCATTTCCAGGCGGTGATAGGCGTCTTGTTGCAGCCATTCCCAAAGCTCCTGCAGGCGGCCGCCCACTTGCGCTTTGATTTTGAGTAACTCCTTCGCACTGAACGGCTCCTTGTCGGGCCGCCGCTGAGCGAACAGGTAATATTTGATTTTTGGCTCCGTCCCGGAGGCGCGCACCGCGATCCGCGTCCGGTCGGTCAGCTCGAAAATCATCATCTTTTCCTTTGGAATCTCGTCCCCTTCGACATCGCGAATGGTTTGCTTCTCGAAATCGGTGATACCGGCGACCGTGGTGCCGAATATTTCTGCGGGCGGCGCGCTGGCGTAGGATGCGACCAGGCGCGCAATCTTGGCGGCGCCTTCCGCGCCTTCAAAGACGAGGGCGCCGTTTTTTTCCTCAAAATATCCGAGCATGGAAAAGATCTCATCCAGCATTTGATCCACCGTTTGCCCGCGGGACTTGGCGCAGGCGGCGACTTCGCCGAACATAATGGCAGCGCCGTTGCCATCCTTGTCTCGCGCGAAATCGGCTCCGCTGTAACCGTAGCTTTCTTCGCCGCCGAAAACGTAGAAGGCGGAGTGATCGAGGCGAAGTTTTCTGGTTTCCTCTTCGCTGCGCCGGACATAACCGTCGCGCGCCGCTTGCGGAAGTGCCGCCTCATATTTGCCTAACTTGGCCCCGATGTATTTGAAGCCGGTGAGCGTTTCCACGCAACGCACTCCGAAATGCGCGGCGATGGCTTTTTGCAGATCGGTGGTGACGAAAGTCTTAATGAGAACGGCGCGAGCGGCGTTTTCGTTGTTCAGGATTCCGCGATCAAAAAGCGCTTTCGTCCGATAGTAGGCCAGAAGCGATCCGATCTGGTTCCCCGTGAGCAGTTTCATCTCCCCGGTGGCGCTGCGCACTGCAACGCCCATGCGATCACCGTCGGGATCGGTGGCGATGACGAGGTCGGCCTGGTGCTCATCAGCCAACTCGATCGCCAGGCGCAAAGCTTCCGCATTCTCGGGGTTGGGGGACTTGACCGTGGGGAACGCGCCGTCAAAACCATCCTGTGCGGGCACCACTTCGAAATGGAAACCGAGGCGCCGGAGCATCGCCTCGGTGATGACACCACCAGTCCCGTGGATGGGCGTGAAGACAATGCGCAGGGACTGCGTGTCGTGGATCAACCGGGGATCGATGATCAGCGTCTCCAAGCGCGCCATGTAAGCTTGGTCAATCTCTGCGCCAATGGCCACGATCTTGCCGGGCGAACTTTTCGCGTCGGACGGTGAAGACTCGCGGCTGATAGCGTTCACTTTGGCAATGATGCCGCGGGCGTGCGGTTCCACCACCTGGGCGCCATCGCCGAAGTAAACTTTGTAACCGTTATCGTGCGGCGGATTGTGGCTGGCGGTAACGACCACACCGGCGTCCGCTTCCAGGTAACGCACGGCGAAGGAGAGTTCCGGGGTCGAGCGGGGTCCTTCGAAGACGAAGGCGTCGCAGCCGTTCTCCGCCGCGATTTTGGCGGTGAGCGTGGCAAATTCCCGCGAAAAAAAGCGGGTGTCATGCGCGACCACGAGTTTTGGCCGGCGCCCGGCCGGCCGTGCAAGCATCCACTCATGGAGGTAGGCGACCAGGCCCTGGGTGGCCCGGCTGATATTGAAGGAATTCATGGCGTTGGTGCCTACGCAGGGAAATTCCGGGAGCATGCCGGCGTTGCTTCCCTTCTCAGCCGCGGTCACGATCTTACCGATGCTTCGTCCGCGCAGTCCGCCTGTGCCGAAGGCGAGCGTTTGATAAAAGCGATCGTTCAACTCCGACCAGGCAGCGGTGTCAACCAGCTCCGTGACGACGCGCGCGTAAAGATCGGAGGGCGCGGCGGCGAGGAGGGTGGCGATATTCCGGACAGTTGTTTCCAGCAGCTTTCCGTCGGCCGCGGCTGTGGCGAGTTTGGCCTGCAACGACTCGGTGGGCTTCGTCATTTCGCCCAACGTTGCGGCGGGCCTGCGCTTTGCAAGCGCTCACTTCCGAAAGCCGGTTGGATCGGCTTCTCTTCGCCTCAAATATTGGTGGCGAACAGGGGGAGGGAAGTGCAGCGCAACTCGGCGATGACACGCTGAAGTGAGCGGGTCCGCTCCTTCACCCGCTGCTCGAGCACTGCCTTTTCCTGGAGCATCTGGCGATAGAGATAGCGCAGGCGGATCATGGTTTCGATGCGCAGAGTCATCTCGACCACGTCAAAAGGCTTGGAAAGAAAATCAGTGGCTCCGGCGGCCAGGGCTCGGCGGCGCGTTTCCACCGTGACGTCGGCGGTGAGCACGAGAATGGGCAAAAAGGCTTCGGCTGGGACGAGGTAACGCAGGGACTGCAGCACTTCATAGCCATCCTGAAAAGGCATGTGCAGATCCAGCAGAACGAGGTCGGGATTGTCATTGGCAAACAGGGACACGGCCTGGCGCGAATCGGTGATCATCAACTGATTCTCGTAGCCGGCGTCGCGCAGAATGGCTCCGAAAAGGTCGATGTTCATGGGCTCATCATCGACCACGATGATGCGGGCGTTCTTCGTTAGTTCCGTGGGCATCGCTTCCCCTGTTCTCCTTCCCTCAAAGCAGGTTCTGTGCGGGTATCCGGCGAAAGCGGGGTTCCGGGTGCTCGCGTGCGCCCATGATTGCGTACAAGTTGCAGGCCAGTGACCATTCGAGCATTCCTGGGAGAGCTGAAACGGCGCCGCGTTTACCGCGTGGCCCTGGGCTACGGGGTGGCGGCTTCTGCCATTGTGCAGGTGGGGGGGACGATCCTGCCCATTTTTCACGCGGCGGAATGGGTGCAGCAGGTATTCGTCGCGCTCATCGCCATCGGGTTTCCCGTTGCCCTGATTCTGGCGTGGGCTTTCGACATCACCACGCAGGGGATTGAGCGCACGCCGAACGTTGGCGGCTTGCGCGTTTCCAATGCCCGCCAGGTCTGGCTGCTGGGCATTGTCGGCACGGCCGTGGCCGTGCTGGCGCTCAGCGGATACTGGTTCTGGCATCCGTGGAAAACCCCCGGGGAGGCGGCGTCCCGCCTAACGAGTGAATCCATTCCGGAGAAAAGCATCGCCGTCCTGCCATTTCAAAACCTGACGGCGGACAAGGAGAACGCCTTCTTCGCCGACGGCGTGCAGGATCAGATCCTGGCCAACCTGGCCAAGGTGGCGGACCTGAAAGTGATCAGCAACACGAGTGTGCAGCAATACAAGGCCGAGACAGGGGTGGTGCGCAATCTGCGGGAAGTGGGCCGGCAGCTCGGGGTCACCTACGTTTTGGAAGGCTCGGTGCAACGCGAGCCGAATCGCCTGCGCGTGACCACGCGGCTGATTGACGCGCGCACGGATGCGCAGATATGGGCCGACACTTACGACCGCGATGTAGCCGATTTGTTTGCCATTCAAAGCGATATCGCGCAGGCAATCGTTAGCCATCTGCAGGCGAAAATTTCTCCGGAGCAAAAGGCGCGCATCGAAGAGCGCCTCACGGGGGACATCGTGGCCTTCGAGCTCTACCTGCGCGCCAAACAGGTCATCGAGAGTTACCTCAATCTCGAGGATGTCCGGGGTTCATTGCTGCAGGCGTTGCAATGGCTCGATGAAGCGACGCGTCGCGATGAGAGCTTCCTTCTCTCCTATTGCTACGCCGCGCGCGCACACAGCCTTCTTTACTTTTACGATCTCGATCCCACGCCTGCGCGCGTGCTCCTGGCTGAAACCGCCGTCAAGAACGCGCTGCGTTTGCGACCCGATTCAGCGGAAGCACACCTGGCCGCAGCGGATTATTATTTTCGATGTCACCGCGATTACGATCGCGCTCGCCAGGAACTGGAGACCGCCCGCCCCGGTCTTCCCAACAGCACGCCCTTCTTCATCCTGGCCGGTTACATGAGTCGACGGCAAAATCGTTGGGCCGAAGGGGAACAGGATTTTATCATCGCCAGCAAACTCGATCCGCGGAATCCGAACGCCTATAATCTTCTGTCGGATACTTATGTGCTGGAGCGCAAATTTCCCGAGGCGATGCAATCGTACCTGCGGGTCCTCGCGGCTGGCCCGCAAACTCCGTTGCTTTTGGTTCGCGGAGCCGGCATCCAATTTGCCGCCTCGGGAAATGACAAGCCCCTTCGAGCGGCCCTGGCCCAGGCTCCGCCTGATTTGGATGCCGGGGGTGGGCAGACGCCCCTGCGCGTCCTGCTGGCCTTGATCGATCATAACTATGGCGAGGCCGAGCGCGTTCTGGCCGCTTCCCCGCGAGAGGAGTTTCAGGACGTGGACTTTACCTTTTATTATCCCAAAGCTTGGTACCAGGCAGTGGTCGCGCGCGACCAAGGTGACCAGGCCCGGGCCACCGCTGCCTTTGCCGATGTGCGCAAGATTTTGGAAAAACGCCTGGAAGTAAAACCGGAACACGCGCGAACCCTGGCGGTCTTGGCCCAGGTCGACGCCGGCCTGGGGCAGAAGGAACTCGCCCTGCGCGAGGCGCAACATGCGATCGAACTGATGCCGGTTTCAAAGGATGCCTACGACGGTGCCCTGGTTCTGGAAGGCCTGGCCCAGGTCTACACCTGGACGAACCAGCCCGGTCCCGCGCTGGATTTGCTGCAGAAATTGGTGAGCATGCCCGGCTACGTCAGTTACGGTTCTCTTAAGATGCATCCATTGTGGCGTCCGTTGCGCGGTGACGCGCGTTTCGAAAAACTTGTTACCTCGATGGCTCCGCAGACGTGACTTGAGTCTGAATGAGTTCGCCGTTTTTCATCCTTGGCGCATTCCTCGTTGGATTTGCCACTGGTCTGCGCGCCTTTACGCCCATTGCGCTGCTTAGTTGGGTGGCGGTTTGGGGTTGGATGCCGCTGGGCGGATCGCGTGTGGCCTTCCTCGGCACCACTCTCGGGGGAATCATTATTACCGCTCTCGCAGTGGGCGAACTGATCAGCGATAAACTCCCGATCACGCCGAGCCGGCTCGCCCCGGGGCCGCTCGGAGGCCGCGTCATTATGTCATCCCTGGCCGGCGCGGCCCTGGCCATCGGGACCGGTCAATGGTGGATCCTGGGTGTAATCGGCTGGGTCGCAGGCAGCCTTGCCGGAGCCTTTGGCGGTTTTCACGTTCGCCGGGCGCTCGTTATGGGATTGGGCGTAGTGGACTGGCTGGTCGCCGTGCTCGAGGACCTTATCACCTTCTGCCTGGTCCTGCTCGTCCTGGGGCTTTTCTTCTAGCCGGCCGTTTCAACTCGCCTAAATCACAAAAAAGCGGCACGTTAAAAATCATGAAACTCTCGCGACATTTCTTGTGGGCCGCGCTTTTTGTGTCCGTGCTCGCGCGCCTGGGCATGGCGCAATCGATTTCCCCCACCATGAAGGCGGTAGTGGTCCACCAATACGGCAGCCCGGAAGTTTTGAAGTTGGAAAAAATTGCCTGGCCGGAGCCGCGGGAAAATGAGATTCGCGTCCGGGTGGTGGCGGCGGGAGTGAATCCGGTCGATGCGCTGATTCGATCGGGAGTGTTCGCCAAGTTCTTCAAGAGCAAAGTGCCATTCGTGCCGGGCTATGATATCGCCGGAACGGTGGAGAAAGTGGGGGCAAAGGTGACGAAGTTCAAAGTCGGGGATCCCGTCTTTGCCTATCTTGGGCTCAAGACGGGTGGGGGCTACGCGGAGTACGCCGTGGCCACCGAGAAAGAAGCGGCGCCGAAACCGAAGAGTCTGAATTATGTGGAAGCGGCGGCTACCCCAGTGGTGGCGCTGACCGCCTGGCAGGCCCTCATCGACACGGCGAAATTGAGCAGCGGCCAGACGGTCCTCATTCATGGCGGCTCGGGCGGTGTCGGCACCTTTGCCATTCAAATCGCCAAGGCGCGCGGAGCCAAAGTCATCGCCACGGCCTCGACGCAAAACCAGGACCTCTTGAAACAGCTCGGGGCCGATGTGGCCATCGATTACACGACCACGAAGTTCGAGGAGGTGGCGAAAGAAGTGGATGTGGTGCTCGATTCGGTAGGCAAGGATACCCTGGTGCGTTCCTACGGTGTCGTAAGAAAGGGCGGTTGCATTGTTTCGCTCGTAGCCGAGCCGGACGCGCGCCAACTGGAGGAGCACGGCATCCGCGGATTCCAGCTCAACGTGCAGCCGAACTCGGAAGAACTCAGCGAGATCGGCAGCTTGATCGACCAAAAGAAGATTCGCGTGATCGTCTCCCAGGTGCTGCCACTGACCAGCGCAGCCAAGGCCCAGGCTCAGACGGAAACCGGGCACACGCGGGGAAAAATTGTCCTGAAAATAGCGGACGAGCCGAAATAAGGGATCTCGCGAGATCAGCGGCCGATGTCTTCGTTCCAGAGTTCGGGATGCTCGTCGATAAAGCGCGTCATCATTTCGATGCATTCAGGCAGATCGAGGTTGATCACCTCCACGCCGTGGCTGCGCATGAACTCGGCCGCGCCCGCGAAGGTCCGATTCTCGCCGACGATCACTTTCGGGATGCCGAACTGAACGACCGCGCCCGCGCACAGATAGCAGGGCATGAGCGTCGAGTAGAGCACGGTGTTTTTGAAACTCCCGATCCGGCCGGCCTGACGGAGGCAATCAATCTCCGCGTGGGTCACGGGGTCGCTTTCCTGGACGCGCTTGTTATGGCCCGCAGCCAGTAATTTCCCGTCGCGCATGAGCGCGGAACCAATGGGAATGCCGCCTTCGCTCTGGCTCTTGCGCGCCTGGGCAATGGCGGCGCCCATGAATTCATCGAACGCGTGTTCCTGCATGGAGGCAATTCTGCCGGTGGGGCGAGACTCTGTCGAGCCGGCGCCGAGCATCACTTCCGCGCAGAAAATTCGTTGCCGCCGCCGGTTTCGCGAGTTAATGCACTGGGCCGCAGCGCGACCGGATGAACATCCACGAATATCAGGCGAAAGAGCTCCTCGAAAAATTCGGGGTCGCCACCACGCGCGGGAAGGTGGCGACCACGGACGAGCAGGCGGAGCGTATTGCCGGCGAGATCGCGCCGGCGGAGATCGTGGTCAAAGCCCAGATCCACGCGGGCGGCCGCGGCAAAGGCACTTTTGCCAATGGATTCAAAGGCGGCGTGCACTTGGTCAAGACTCCGGCAGAAGCGCGCGAAGTCGCCGGCAAAATGCTGGGACAAACCCTGGTGACCCATCAAACCGGCGCAGCCGGCCGGGTCGTCAATCAGGTTCTCGTGGCCGAGTCCGCTGATATCGCCCGGGAGATTTACTTCGCCATCCTGGTCGATCGGGCAACGGCCGCGCCGCTCATCATCGCCAGCACCGAGGGCGGAGTGGAAATTGAGACGGTCGCGGCCAAGTCTCCCGAGAAAATCATACGGGAAGCGGTCGATCCGCTGGCCGGCCTGCAGCCCTTTCAGGCACGCAAGCTGGCTAAGCAGCTGCAATTCGAGTCGGACCAAATCAAGGCGGCGGCAAAATTATTCGATGGCCTCTATCGCACGTTTATCGGCCTGGATTGTTCGATGGTGGAAGTGAATCCGCTGGTGGTGACGAAAAAGGGCGGGGTGCTGGCCCTGGACGCGAAGTTCAATTTCGACGACAACGCCCTCTATCGGCATCCGGAGGTTGCAGCCATGCGCGATACTGCCGAAGAGGATCCGCGCGAGGTGGAGGCCTCCCGGCACGGGCTGAATTATATCGGGCTCGACGGCAACATCGCCTGCCTCGTGAATGGCGCCGGGCTGGCCATGGCCACCATGGACATCATCAAATTCTACGGCGGCAGCCCGGCCAACTTCCTCGATGTCGGCGGCGGCGCCACCGAGGAGCAGGTGACGGACGCCTTCAAAATCCTGATCTCCGACCCGAACGTGCGGGCCATTCTGGTGAACATTTTTGGCGGCATCATGAAATGCGATGTCATCGCCCAGGGGATCATCAATGCCGCCAAGACGGTGAAGTTGACCGTGCCGTTGATCGTTCGCCTGGAGGGCACCAACGTCGATGCCGGGAAGAAAATGATCGCCGAGTCGGGCCTGAGCGTGATCACGGCCGACGACCTCGGTGACGCCGCGCGAAAAGCGGTCGAGGCGGCTGGGGCGAGATCGGCAAAGTCCAAGGCCGGCTAACAAGTCGCGTTGTTGCCCATGGCCACAAAGATTCTACCGGCTGGCGCTCTTCTGCCAGCTGCCTTCGCTGTCCTAGGGTGCCTGATCTCGCTGAGTATGGGCCGCGCCTTCGCCGATGAGTTGCCGCGCCGCGGATTCCTCGGGTTGAATATTGACCCGAGCAAACCGGGCCCGGTTCCCAAGACGTTCCTGATTTCCAGTGTGGCGCCGGGGAGCCTGGCGGCTGAGCTCGATATCCGCGCGGGTGACGATCTTGTCTATATAGAGAAGCGTTTGCCGGCGAGCCGCGCCGATCTGGCCGAAATCGCGCAGGGATTGCGGGCCGGGCAACGCGTCACCATTGATATTTCCCGGGGCGGCCAATCACGCCTGCTCACCGGGGTTCTCCCCGAAGTCCCGCGCGAAACCTACGCGGATGCGGACGTTGTTTATGAGAGTGTCACCACGCCGAAAGGGGGGAGAGTTCGCACCATCATCACCAAGCCGAAGAATTCGAGCGGGAAACTGCCGGTCATTTTCGTGGTCGGCTGGCTCAGCTGTGACTCGGTGGAAGCGCCCGATGACACGACCGACGCGACCGGTTTGATTCTTCGGGCGCTCGCGCAGATCCCCGGCTTCTGCACGATGCGCATGGACAAGCAGGGAGCAGGGGACAGCGAAGGAGTTTGCGCGGAAACGGATTTTGAAACGGAACTGGCGGGCTACCGCGCCGCCTTCCGCAGTCTGGGGCAGCACGACTTTATCGATGCCGATCGCGTCTATTTGTTTGGGAGCAGCAACGGAGGCGGTTTCGCGCCGCTAGTTCCGGAAACGGAAGCGGAACAGGCCAGAGTCCGCGGTTACGTTTCCGTTGGCGGCTGGGTGAAGACCTGGCTGGAGCATATGTTGGAAATCGAGCGCCGCCGCTTCACCCTTTCCGGCAAATCGCCCGGTGACGTGAATGATCGAATGAAGAGTGCTGCGCAGCTCTATCCGGAATGGCTGATCAAGGGGCGCACGGTCGACGAAATTGTTCTCGACCGCCCGGCTCTGGCGGAGATCTGGCCCGAAGGGACTGACCGCGCGCATCTCTATGGCCGGCCACTGGCTTTTTATCAGGAGCTGCAAAAGTTGAACCTGGCGGCGGCCTGGTCGCGCGTGAAAGTCCCGGCGTTATTTCTGCACGGTCAGTACGACTGGATCATGAGCCGGGAAGATCCGGAGATGATGGCGCGGATGGTCAATGCCAACAAATCGGGTGCCGCCCGCTTCATGGAGGTGCCCGCGGCCGGCCATGGTTTGCAACATTACGCCAGCATGGAGGACGCGTTTCAGCACAAGGAGACCGCGTTTGATCCGGCGAATGCCCGTCTTCTGGTTGATTGGTTCAAGCAGGTCGGGCATGATGCCGGTGCCGAAGCAGGAGCAAAATGAAGGTTAAGAAAATTGGATCGTCGCCGTTACAAACTCAAAACAGACTAACTAACCATGATTAAAGAAGTCGCCTTTGTCGCCATCGCCGTGTCGGACGCGGAAGAAGCCCGCAAGTTTTACCAGGAAACGCTCGAGCTGAAGCCCGGCATGACCGGCATGGGCGGAGCGTGGGTCGAGTACGAGATCGGTGGGACGACCATCGGCGTGGGCTGTCACCCAGCCTGGAAGCCCTCGCGGGAAGGAACGACGGTCGCCTTCGAAGTGGACGACATCGACGCCGCCATCGCCCGGCTGAAGGAGCGGGGCGTGGCATTCGACATGGAAAAGATGGAGACGCCGGTTTGCTGGATGGCACAGTTCCGCGATCCTTCAGGCAACAAACTTCTGGTGCACAAACGGAAAGAAAAATGACGAAGCACGAATGACGAAGGATAAAGGAAGCCCGAATGCTCAAATGACGAAAGCACGCGACCTGTCTGTTTCGGTCATTCTGATTTCGTTATTGTTTCGGCATTCGGCATTCGGCATTCGACATTAAAATCATGTCAGTTCTTGTTGATAAGAATACCCGCCTGGTGGTGCAGGGCATCACCGGCAGCGCCGGCGGCTTCCATGCGCGCCAATGCATGGAATACGGCACCAATGTGGTGGCCGGTGTGACCACCGGGAAGGGCGGACAGATGTTCGACGGGAAAGTTCCGGTCTTCGACACCGTTTGGGAAGCGCGCGAGGCCACCGGTTGCAATGTCTCGATGATCTTTGTGCCCGCGTCCGGGGCGGCCGATTCCATCCTCGAAGCTGCGGGCGCCGGCGTGGAATTGGTCGTTTGCATCACCGAAGGCATTCCCGTGATGGATATGATGCGGGTGAAGGCGCAGATGGCTGGGAAGAAGTCGCGCCTGATCGGGCCGAACTGCCCAGGGATCATTACTCCAGGCGCGTGCAAGATTGGCATTATGCCGGGGTACATTCACAAGCCGGGCAAGGTCGGGGTGATTTCACGTTCCGGCACCCTTACCTACGAGGCGGTCTGGCAGCTTAGCTCGCGGGGACTGGGCCAATCCACCTGCATCGGAATTGGCGGCGATCCCATCAATGGAATGTCGCACCTCGACGCCGTGAAACTTTTCAACGACGACGCCGGCACCGACGCCGTGATCCTGATCGGTGAAATCGGCGGCTCGGCTGAAGAAGAGGCGGCGATCTGGATCAAAGAGCATTGCCGCAAACCGGTCGCGGCCTTCATCGCGGGTCTGACGGCACCGCCGGGACGGAGGATGGGACATGCGGGGGCGATTGTTTCGGGAGGCAAAGGCACCGCCGAAGGAAAAATCGAGGCATTGAAGGCAGCCGGAATCGCGGTGGCCGATACGCCGGCAACCATGGCGGATACGTTGATCGCGCTATTGAAGTGAAAGATTAACGCGTCGGGAGCGTAATCATCGTGTGAACGATGAACAGCTGCCAACACGCGCGGGGGCCGCTTGGTTTCATTTCAGGGCGGCTTGCTTCCGGGCCAAGCGAAGGGCAACGGAATGGAATGGAGCTGCGCCGGTAGCGCTGAAGCGGGCGCCGATTAGGCATGGAAACATGGTGCTGGCGGAATCTCGAACTGCCTTGAGGCACGCGGTGCTTCCGGCGGAGCTTCTCTTGCAAGCCGGGAAAATTCAAAACCTGCGGCTGGCTGCGCGGCAATTGAATGGATTGCAAATTCAGGCCGGCCAAATTTTCAGCTTCTGGAAAAATCTGGGACGCGCTACGCGGCACAGGGGCTTCGTCGCGGGTCGTGAATTGCGCGAAGGATGTGTCATTCCAAATACGGGCGGGGGCCTCTGTCACCTTTCGAACGCGCTTTACGACGTGGCTTTGCAAGCTGGTTGCACGATCGTGGAGCGACATGCCCACTCCCGCGTCGTGCCTGGTTCGAGCGCGGCGCGTCATCGAGACGCGACCGTTTTTTGGAATTACGTGGACCTGCGCTTCGCGACACCGTCGGACATCCAATTGCAGGTTCAGCTGACCCGCACCGACTTAGTGGTTAGGTTGCTGGGAGCAAACAAGAGTTCGCATAATAGCCATGCCATCGAAGCGGAGACGTCGGCTCGAGAAATAGCGGGCGCGCTGCCGATCGAAACTTGCGAAACATGCGGTGCGCGAAAATGTTTCAGGAATGTGAGTGCGCTCACTTTCGCAAGAGGAACGCGCACGGCCTGGATCCTGGACAAGTACGAACCCGAGTTTGACGAGTGGGTCCGTCAGAATCGCCAAAAGCAAGATACCGTTCTCATTCCAGTCGAAGCCCGCGTGGCGAGGACCAGTTATGGATGGGACACCTCGGGTTTTCCCCCTGTCGGTACGGCCTCAGCCGTCGCGCTCTATCGTTCGATCGCTTCCCGAAGACTGGCTGCCCAGGGCGCCGCTCGCCAGCGCATGCTTTTGAATTGCGATCGCCTGCTGGCCGACAGCTTTGCCCGAAAGATTCCATTTACGGCCGAACACCTTGTCATCAGCCAGAATCTGCTCCCTTATATCTGGCGCGAAGGCTGGCTGGGCGGTCGCACCTTTGACGTGTTGATGACCAGGCTTCCACTGCGCGAGCTCGAGCATGTCCTGGATCGGGCGGCCGCTGAGCATCCGGAGAGCCGCACGCTTTCGGATTTCCGGGCGCCGGCCGACTTGCGCGAGGCCGAGACCGGCGCTCTGGCCGCGGCCCGAGCGTGGGTGACACCGCACTCGCGGATTGCCGCCCTGGCCGGAAATCGCGCGGTCAAATTGGAGTGGAAAATGCCCGCGACGAAGATCCCCTGGCCGCGAGGTCACACCGTCGTCTTTCCGGCCACCACCGTGGCGCGCAAAGGCTGCTACGAAATGCGGGAGATGGCCCGTCGGCTGGGCCTTCGTGTGCGATTGGGCGGGCACGTGATTGAAGATGCCGGATTCTGGCAAGACCTCGAAGTCTCCACCGCAGAAGCGGACTGGATGGATGATGCTGGCGTCGTGGTCCTTCCGGCGTGGGTGGAACATTGGCCTCGTCGCCTCTTGCGCGCGCTGGCTGCTGGAGTTCCGGTGGTCGCGTCGAACGGATGCGGTCTAGCGGGCTTGCCCAATCTGCGCGAGTTCAGCGCCGGCGACCTGCCCTCCCTGGTGGCGCACGTGGCGGAAATTCTTCACAGGATTCCCGCTTGAACGGCACGCCTCCCCGTTGTATTTGCCTTCGCCGCATCGCGGCACGTGCCGAATTATTATGCCGACGTCGACTTTTTCACGCGGTCTCGAGGGCGTCGTGGCCAATACCACGAGGTTAAGCGATGTCATTGGCGACAAGGGGCAGCTGATTTACGCCGGCTACGACATCAATGAGCTGGCCGGCAACGCAAGTTATGAAGAGGTCGTTTACCTCCTCTGGAATAACAAACTGCCTAACCGCAAGGAGCTGAATGAGTGTGCGAATACGCTGCGCTCCCTCCGTATTTTGCCTAACGGGGTGCTTGAGTTTATCAAGAGCGCGCCCAAGAACGCCGCTCCCATGGACGTGATGCGAACGGCCGTCTCCATGCTCGGTTTGTACGACGCAGACATGCATCGCCAAGCCACGCCCGAGATCAATCGTCAGCGGGCCCGGAGCATTACGGCCAGGATCGGAGTGATCGCCACTTATTTTCATCGGGCGCGCAAGAATCAGCCGCTGCCGCCGGTACGCGAAGATCTCAGCGAGGCGGCGCACTTTCTCTACCTGATGAGCGGAGAAGAACCGACCAAAGAAGCGGCTGACGCGCTCGACGTGGCCTTCGTTCTGCATGCCGACCATGGGACAAACGCCTCCACCTTCAGCGCGCGCGTGACCATTTCTACCCTGAGCGACATGTACTCGGCGGTGACCTCAGCCATTGGCACTTTAAAGGGGCCGCTGCATGGTGGAGCGAACGAAGGGGTCATCCACATGCTGGAGGAAATCGGGAGTCTCGAGAATGTGGACGCCTACGTGGAAGAGCAGCTGGCCCAGAAAAAGAAGATCATGGGCATCGGGCACCGGGTTTACAAAACGCTCGATCCGCGCGCGCCGCATTTGCGCCGCATGGCCATCAAGCTCACTGACAAAGTGGGCGAACCGAAATGGATCAAGATGAGCGAGCGCATCGCCGAGCTCATGAAGCAAAAGAAGAACCTGAACGCCAACGTCGATTTTTATTCCGCCACCGTTTACCACTCCCTCCAAATTCCGACCGATCTGTTCACGCCTGTCTTTGCCATCGCCCGCACCTCCGGATGGTGCGCTCATATTCTCGAACAGTTGGAGGATAATCGCCTTTTCCGCCCGCTCAGCGAATACGTTGGGGAGCCGGCCGGAAAGAAGGTAATTCCTATCGATCAGCGCCCGTAAGTGGATTAAGATCGCTTCCCCCTATGCGATTTCGTCTTCTTTGCCTCCTGGCGCTGTTTGCCTCCGTTGTCCAGGGCTCGAGTCCTCACAAGGAGGTTGTCACCTTCTCGCTGACGAACAATGTGGGTTTCGGCAACAGCATTTTTGTCGTCGGCAATCACCCAGACCTGGGTGCCGGCGATGTCACCCACGCGCTCAAGCTGCGCTACACCGACGGCAATGTTTGGACGGGCCAAATTGCCGTGCAGGCGGGGACGCAGCTGCAGTATCAATACATCAAGCGCTCCACCGCGCAGGACAGCTGGTGCGACGCGACGAACACCACCAATCTCACCGGAACGTTGTCGCTGTCCGTCCCGGCGCAACCGCCGGCTCCCTTTGCCGGCAAGAAGATTTACTACCTGAGTAGTTGGTCCGCCGCCAATTTCTTCTATCGCAACGGCGCAAATTTTGTGACCGCACCGATGCTCAAGATCGGTGGGGGACGCACGGCCGGCGAATCGCTTTTCTGCATCAGCGGGGTCGGCGCTGCTGGCGAGACCGTCGAATTTGTCTTCAATGATGGGAATAATCATTGGGATAATCCGCCGGGCGGCGGCAATTACCTGACGAACCTGGACGTCTTCGAAGTGGAGGACGGCAATGTCTTTTCCTATCAGCCTCCGGCCACGTTCTCCGCGCCGCACATCCTGACGCATACGGTTGATTCCAGCGCGCCCAATATTCCGGGGCGGACCGTGCGCATTTATCTGCCGCGCGGCTATGATCAAAATCTGACGCGCCGCTACCCCGTCATCTATTTGCACGACGGTCAGAACGTCTTCGACCCGGGCGGGCCCTTCGGGTCATGGAGCGCCGATGCCACGGCTACCCGGGAAATGGGCCAGGGCCGCATGCGCGAGGCCATTCTCGTGGGAATCGACAATGACAGTGCCCGGATTCCTGAATACCAGCCGCCTAACGATAGCTACCAGGGAACGCAGGGCCGGGCTGATGCCTACGCGAGTTTCGTGATCAACAATGTGCGGCCCTACGTTGACACCGCCTTTCGCACACTCAACGATCCCAAGAACACGGTCACCATCGGCTCTTCCATGGGTGGTTTGGTTTCGCTTTATCTCGGGCGCGAGTTTTCCACCTTCGGCAAAATCGCCGTCATGTCGCCCGCGCTCTGGATTTCGCCGAACTACATTGCGCAGGTGAACAGCACCCCGAAGAAGCCATTGCGCGTGCATCTCGATAT
>DASXIK010000183.1:0-1696 GCA_036498025.1 Chthoniobacterales bacterium | reverse complement strand
TAAGACTTCTTCCATGGTCACCATCGAGGAGACCGAGACGCTGCCCTCGTTGATGCTTTCCGCGGCGATATGGGAATGGCAATCGATGATGCCGGGGATGACGAATTGCCCGGCAGCGTCGATGACCTGTGCGTCTTTGGGAGCTTTGATGGACTGGCCGACTTCGGCGATTTTGCCGTCCCTGATAAGGATGGAGCCGTGCTCGATGATGCCGTGAGAAACGGTAAGGACGCTGGCGTTCTGGATGAGGATGACGGATGGTGCGTCGGGTAGAGTTGCAGCAGGTGTTGAGATTGGGAGGTAAAGGAGGTAAAGGAAGTTGAGGAGGTAAAGGAACTGGGCGCGCGTACGACTCGTGTTGCGCATGGCTGAAGCCTTCACTGGGCACCTCCGAGACCCGCAATCTTTGACGACATATTGCCGGGTTTCACGCCGGTGAAATCCAGCGACATACCCATGACCCCGATAGAGCCTTTCAAGGTAGTGCCGTCAAAGGTGCCGGAGAACGTTACGTCGGTGGCCCCCTGGTCGAGAACGATGTTGATGGTGAAGCTGAACTTGTCGACGCTGAGGTAGCCGCTGATGATGTTGGCGGTGCCTCGGTGGCTGGTGAGCGTGCCGGAGATCGTGCCGTCCTTGTCCATGGTGAGGACCGCGGTGGATTCCTCCGCGCCCTCGGGCGTGGTGTAAGAGAGCTTCCATTTTCCAGTAATGTCGCCCTTGGGCGGGTCCTTGGGCTTCTCTGGCTCGCGAATTTCAAACTTCTTGCCGTCGACGAAGACCATTTTGATTTTCGTTTTTTCCTCGAAGAGATCGCCGTCGGCCACCACAAGATTGGCGATCTTGCCGTTCTCGAGAGAACCGAGACGATCGGCTACGCCAAAAATTTCGGCGGGCGAAAGAGTCAAGGCGCGCAAAGCCGCCTCAGGCGCGAGACCCGCGTCGATGGATTTCTTTGCGGCCTTGAGGATGTCTTTCGGAGCGATGATGCCGCCGGAATAAAACGCAAATTTCACTCCGGCCTTGGCAAGCGCCGCGGGAGAAGAGGGAGCGCGGTCGCGGAAGCGCAGCGTTCGAATCGAAGATTTGAATTCCGGATCAGCGTCTTTCTCGGCTTCAGGCCATTTGAGATCGACGAGCACAGAAAGTTTTTTTGCGGCGATTTCCGGAGCGACTTCGTAAGCCATCTGGCCACCGTAAAGCGCGCCATTGACCTGCCAGCGGTCCACGAGTTCGAGCGCGCGGCGGAGTTGCACCGCATTATTCGCTGGAACGAGAACCAGCTTGTGATCTTCAAACGCATCAGCAAGGGCGGCTTCCGTGCGGTCGTAGCGAGGCCGCGTGACGCCTCGAGGATTTTTCTCGTAGATGGCCTGCGCTTTAATGCTCCAGTCCGTGTCCAGCCAGACTTGATGGACATAGGCGAGGACACCCAGCAGAGAATCCGGGAAGCCGCTGCCAAACCCTCCCGAGCGCTGAAAGGAAACAGGAATCGCGACCGGCGATTTCACGACCAGGTCGCCGGCATGCTCACCAGCAAGATCGAGCACGGCAGCCTGACCAGGGAAAAAGCCGCCCTTGGGCGCGGAAACGACGGTGGTGAACCCGGCGCTGCGCCAGGATTCGATGCGCTTGTCACCGAGGCTGACTTCATCGGCAGCGCTTTTCCATGGCGTGGAACCGGGGCGATCCTCAG
>DASXIK010000182.1:0-2986 GCA_036498025.1 Chthoniobacterales bacterium | reverse complement strand
TCCAACGTCCAACGCTCAAATCAGAAGCGCGCGGTGATACTTTGTGCTCGTGTTTCGGAACGCGTCTTGGATGTTGGCGACGCTTGCGCGAAAAGCCAGCAACCTCCTGAAACTTCACAGGTGATGGACGCCGCCGCGCGGCGTCCCTACCTTTACTGTCCGCTTTGGGCGCGCTCTTGAATTTGCTCCGCGCTCGGCTCCGCACTTCGGATCCAGTCGCGGGCGGCCGCGACTTCCGTGGAATTAACCGGAATCGCTCTCGGAAACTTTTCCTCGTTAGCCATTTTTTCGGCGCCTTTTATCGGCCGGGCCTTCTTGACCGTGTAGGCCCAATGATGCCCGAATTTGTAGAGCGCGTAATACATGGTGCCGGCTTCGACCGCGCTGACGCCGCTGCAGCGCATGGCGTTGTAAAACATGAGGTCGCACTCCTGCCAGGGCCGATCGTGCTGATCGTAACTGACATCATGCAGGACAGAAGCGTTGCGATATTTTCCTTCGAACGGGCCGCCCATGATCGACCAGAGCGATTTCGGAATGGAAGCGCCATCCACTTGTGAACCTGCGGGGGCGACCCAGACATTGCCTTTGGGATCAGTGTAACGCAGCTCGTTGAGCAAAGTCATGTTGCGGCCGTCCGGATCCCAGCGTGTCTCGGGGAAACCGCTGTAATATCCCCATTTGTGGGATTGCTCGGCCCCGGTGGTCCAGTTCAGCTTTTTCCCGCCCGCGCAGCCGCCCAGCGCGAACACGACGACTGCGAGGCCAAGAAGTTTCCTATTTTTCACCACCGATCAGTAGCGAAATTCGCCGCTCCCTCAACCCTCTCTTGCTCGACGCGGTCGATCAGTCCGTCCAGGCTTTCCAGCGTTTGCGGATCGGCTTGGTGTAACGTTTGACGTCGAGGTCACGCAACCGGTCCACGCCCTCTTTTACCGTTTCCGCCGAGTCTTCATATTTGTCTCTCAGCGACTTGAAGAAAGGCAACAGGAAGGGAAGCGAGAGAAAGCCGAGGTTCACGCGCCCGAGCGGTGATTCCAGGGCCGCCTCCTTTTCGTCCTCGGCTGTGGCGTAACGCAGGGCCCAGCCCACGGCCACGCCCACTACGAGAGCGCCGATGATGGTGGGGACCGGATTTTCGCGGAGAAAAACCTCCGTGCGCTCCCGCGCAGCAGTGGCCTTCTCCCTGGTTTGCTGCCAGGTCTCGCTGGCAGCCTCGGAGGCTCTTTGGGCAACGCGCCGGAGGTGCCCGTCGTTTTCCGGATTCTGATCGTCGGCTGATGGCAGGGAATCTAGGTGATCGTCTTGCATAAGATTAGTTTCGTTCGTCTTGACCATACTATGGATTCGCAGTTCGCGCGACGTCCGCGCTTCTCGGGCGCATTGAACGCGTGAACATCCCCTTACAGAGACCAGGTTAAGGGGCCAGCCGTTCGATCGTCCAGGAACCGCCCGGCTCGCGCTGGTAGCAAAAGCGGTCGTGCAAGCGATTCGAGCGCCCCTGCCAGAATTCTATCATTTCGGGGCGCACGCGAAATCCTCCCCAGTGTGGCGGCAGCGGAATTACCTTGCCGGCAAAGCGTTCCGTCATTTGCGCCAGCCGGGCGTCGAGCATGCGGCGTGCATCAATCTTCTGGCTTTGATGAGAAGCCCAGGCGCCCAGTTGGCTGGCGGCCGGGCGCGAGTGAAAATAGCGCTCGGATTCTTCGCGTGACGTTTTTTCGGCCGGCCCGCTGATTCTAATCTGGCGGTCCACCTCGATCCAATAAAACGCGAGGGCGGCATGCGGATTCGTTTCCAGCTGCTGGCCTTTCTGGCTTTCGTAATTGGTAAAGAAAACAAAGCCATCCTGGTCGAATCCTTTGAGCAACACGATGCGCACAAAGGGCCGGCCATGCGCCGTGGCCGTGGCCAGGCTCATGGCGTTGACGTCGCGAATCCCTGCCTCAATGGCCGCGGTAAACCAGTTGGAGAACTGCTTGATCGGATCGGGGTCGAGATCGCGGCGATGGAGACCGCGCGCGGCGTGATCGTAACGAGGCGAAGCGGGATCGAGCGATGTGTCCATAGTTGAACGAGCCAAGGCAAGATATTCGTCGGGCAGCCCTTGTCGACCTTGCGCCTGCGCTGGAATGAGGGCGGTCAGGCGGCGCGGGCGATCCCCGGTCGGGATGCCGCCAGTTCCCATCCCAGCATGGCGCGCTTGCGGACCGGGTCCCACCGGTAATTGCCGAGCACGCCGGTCTCGCGAATCACCCGGTGGCAGGGAATGACAAAGGCGATGGGATTGGCACCGACGGCAGTGCCCACGGCGCGCGCGGCGGAGGGCTGATCGATGGCTGCCGACAGGCTCCCGTAGCTGACCAGCGAACCCGACGGAACGCGCAGCAAAGCGCGCCAGACGCGCAATTGAAACGGAGTCGCGCGCACAAAGGCCCGCAGACGCCGCGAATCCTCGTCCGCCTCGGGTCGTTTGAATATCACGCCGGCCAGGGCCTCCGCGGTTTCGTCGGAACGCTGCAGTGTCGCGGCCGGCCATTGGGATTGCAAAAGTTCGCGGCCGGCTTCGCGTCCACCGCGTTCCAGAAAAGAAAGATGACAAATGCCACGGGCCGTTTCGCCAATCATGGCCCCGCCAAACGGTGTCGTGGCGAAGCCATACGTAATCGTTAGGCCGTGGCCCCCGCTTTTCATCTCACCGGGCGACGCCGCCTCCAGGGTCACGCAGAGATCATGCATCCTTCCCGGACCGGACAGGCCCGCTTCCAGGGAAGCATCGAGCACATTCGCGCCCCGCAGCAAAAGCGTTTTCACATGTTCGAGAGTGAGACATTGCAGGAAGTCCTTGGGCGTCACGCCGGCCCAGGCGGAAAAGAGCCGGTGAAAATGAAATGGGCTCAGACCGGCGCCTCGGGCCAGCTTGGCCAGATCTGGTTGATTGGTGTGATGCTGATCCAGATATCGGATCATGCTGGCCACTCTCTCG
>DASXIK010000181.1:0-4697 GCA_036498025.1 Chthoniobacterales bacterium | reverse complement strand
CATGAGGCCATGAGCGGCAGTCGCAGAATCGCTTGACCGCCTTGAACACAACGCAGCGATGGGCGCGGTCACGGCGGCGTTCACTTCCGGGCTCTCAAGGAGCCAAAAGTGATTCCCCGTCTTCAATTTGATATTTTCCAGTCGCACCGCCGGCTCGGCTTTCATCGTGGTGCCGCTCAAAACCGATACGCCCGGTATCGTTTGCTTATAATAATTGAGGCACACGCGCACATTCTCTGGGACGGTCTCCGAAGCCAGTGGATCCAGCGTCACGAGGAGGTCAACCGGGATATGCGATCGGTTGAGGCGTCTCGCGATCGCCACCGCGGTGACGGATCCACTTGAATATCCGACTAAAACGAGTGGTTCATGCTGGGGTGAGCGGGCGTAATTGCGTTCAATTTCAAGCACGATGGAGTGTCCTAAGAAATCCTCATAGGAGAACGCATTAAAACCCGCCGCGCGCAGCTGGCGTGAAAAGTCAGTGACGCAGGGTGTCATCGCCCCAATCACGCCTCGGAACATGTAGATTTGGCCCACGCGTGAGGGCGTGCTCGTCCCGCTGGAAGGAGGCTCGGCCGCCGGCAGAGCGACTGAACAAAACATGAAAGCGACGGCGATTAACCTGATCATGGGACAGAAAATCTTTAGCCGATCGCGCACTTCAGGTAAACAGGCGTGTGGTCTCGCGCCCGGTAAGTATTGTCACGGTAAGTTACGATACGTTCTTCTTTACGCGTCTTCTGGTGGAGAAGGTGCGCGAGTTCGTCGGTGATCGCGCCTACGAGTTGATCGCGGTCGATCGCGGGAGTCGCGACGGCACGCGCGAATGGCTTGAGGCGCAAAGGGATGTTCGCCTGATCGGGGCGAAGCCGAGCCGGCGCGGGCATCATGGCCACGGAGAGGCGGCCGAGCTCGGCGCGGCCGAAGCGCGCTTTGATCATGTCGTGCTCCTGGACTCCGACGCGCATCCGGTTGGCCCGAAATGGCTGGAATTGACGGTGGATCGTCTCGACTCGCATCATCGTCTGAGCGGTGGCGTGTTTCACGGTAATCACAAAGCGAATCCCCATGGCTGGTACATCCATCCCCACTTCATGGCTTTTCCTAAGGCCGACCTGGGAGGGAATGTGATCCTGCGCAAAACTCGTGGCCTGGACCTGGATACGGGGGAGGCGGCCACGGTTCGATTGTTGGACAATGGATTCGAGGTCATCGGATATCCAATTGAATTCTGCCGACGATTCGATGTCGGTCATCCGCATTTCCCCACTGAAACGGCCGGAGTTTTTCATGCCTGGTATGGCACGCGTTTGGGGAAGGATCGACAGACGGTCGGCGAAGAGACGAGCGGCGCCGTGACCGACAGGAGTTATCTCGAGCCGTTACAAACTCGCCTCCGTCAGTTCTACCAGCTTGACTACTGAGCCGCCTGAAAGCGCGACGTTTTGATGCGTATCCCCAATGCCATTGCCAAAAGAGAGCAGTTCTTTCGACGAACCGTCATCGCGTTGGGCGTGATCACGCTGCTCGCGTGCGCCGCGCGCGCTATTCTCAAAGCGCACGAGGGCGACTTCCAATTGCATTGGGAAACTGGCCGCCGCTTTCTCGCCGGAGAATTCCTTTACACGGGCGGACACGATTTTCCTTACCCGCCCTTTTTCGGAATGATCTTCGCGCCGACCGCGTTCCTGCCGATGCCGGTGGCGAAGGCGGTTTTTTATCCGGTGGGAGTGGCGGCCCTGCTGCTCTTCCTCTGGACGTTGCAAGGCATGGTGCGACGGGCCTTCTCCCTGAACGAGACGCAGACATTCTGGGTTTCGGCCTTGGCTGTCTTCCTCGCCATCCAGTGGATTATTCATGACCAGGCGATACTCGGATTGAACACGGCTTTGGTCGCGCTCAGTTGGTTAGGCATTTATTTGTGGCAGCAACGCCGCGATCTTCTCGCAGGGATCAGTCTCGGCGCAGCGATCGCGATCAAGTGCACGCCGGCTATCTTTCTCGGCTATTTTGTCTGGAAACGGCAGTGGCGCATGGTGATCTGCACGGTCGTTTTCTCTCTCCTCTTTACTCTGGCGCCGATACTGCGGCAGGGCCCCACTTTTTATTTCGCCCATATGCGGGACTGGATCGGGACGGCCGTCGCCGGTGTGTCGGGCGGTGGATTTGAGAGCAATGAGGATTTTCGGGACAAGAACATGGCGCTGCGCCCGGTTCTCATGCGTTATCTGGTGCGGTTGCCTGATATCGGTCAGCCCGACGATCCGTCTCCTTTGCGCTTGCTGGATTTTTCTCCCGGAGTGGCGCACGGGATCGTGAATTCGGTTCTCGCCGCGTTTCTCGGCCTTTTTCTCTGGTGGTCGCGCGGACCAATCCAAGCGCGCGATGAACCTAGGGTTCTTTGGGAACTGACCGCCGTCGGCGTTCTTATGGTCCTCTTTTCTCCCATCACCTGGGGCCAACACTGTGTCGCGCTTCTTCCGGCCTGCTACCTCATCTCTGCTCTGGTGGTAACGCGAAACGAGTTTCCCCGCTGGTTCGTTGTCCTTCTCTCGGCCTATGTCTTGTTTTGCGCCTTGGCGGGACGGGATCTCATTGGGCGTCCTCTCGCGCTCGAACTTGTCAGGTTTCATGTCAGCACTTTTTGCATCCTCGGGCTGTGGGCGATTGTCCTGGCCGGACCGCGGCTGCAGCGCTCGCCGTCAACGTGATGGAAGTCGCGGCGAATTCTGTTGCAAGCGAGCGGCTGATTCGCCGCTGGCTCATCGTTTTTCTTCTTTTCGGTCTGATCTGGCGACTCGTTAGGTTCGCGCTCGCCTTTCCGATCTGGGGCGACGAAGCAATGCTCGGGCTCAATGTGGTGGATCGTTCCTATGCGGAACTGTTACAGCCACTCAGGTACGGCCAGGTCGCCCCTGTTGGTTTTCTCTGGGCGGTTCGCTTCACTTTCGATCAATTCGGAATCTCTGATTACACCACTCGTATTCCGGCGTTGATCGCGGGCCTGGGAGCCCTGCTGCTTTTCTGGCATTGGGCCAAATTGGTCGTATCGCGTCCGGCGGCGATGCTGGCCACTGCCCTGGTGGCGGTTTCGGTCTACCCCGTTCGCCACGGTGTCGAACTGAAACCCTATGCGATGGACCTGCTCGCCGTTGTCACGCTGCTCTTCTTCGCCACCCGCTATTTTTGTTCGCAACGTCCGGTGTGGATGGCCGCGTTGATCACGGTCACGCCCGTTTGCAGCTTCATCTCCTATCCGCAGATCTTTGTCGCCGGTGGGATTGCCCTGGCCCTGGTCTTAAATATCGGGCGCGCGGATTGGCTCCGTCGCATCTTCTCGCTGGCCTACCTGCTTGTCGTTACTGGAAGTTTCCTCGCCGTGCTCAGCTTGTCCGCGCGCGGTCAGTACGCGGCGGCCGGAGGCGGAATGGTGGAGTACTGGCATAACGGATTTCCACCGGGCAATTCGCTGAAGTTCGTTCTCTGGTTCGTCCGGATTCACACGGGCAACATGTTTGCCTATCCAATCGGCGGAAAGAACGGCGCCAGCATGGTCACAGTTCTTCTGTTTGGTCGTGGCCTTTGGCAAATGTGGAAGAAATGGGCGACGCCGGTACGCGTGATGCTTTTCGCTCCTTTCCTCCTTACATTCCTCGCGGCCGTTGGGCGGCTCTATCCCTACGGCGAAAGCGCACGCATCTCGCAGCATCTGGCGCCTGCCATCATGCTGACGGCAGGCGCAGGCATGGCGGCTTTCATCGACGCAGCCGGCACGCGCGAGGCCTGGCGAGCGCGCCTTAATGTCATTGGAATCCTGCTGCTCGGAATTGCCGTTATTTGCCTGCTCGGAAACGTGCTGTGGCCGTACAAGACAAAGGCCGACCAGGAAATGCGAAGCGCAATCCGACGATTGCTGGACACGGCGGGGAGCGACCCGATCATTTTGACGCAACTGCCTAACGAGGGTCCGCCAACTCTCTTATGGTATCTTCGTGGAGCACCGCAGGGAGTGACGTGCCGCCTGGATCCTTCGCCGGAGTCATTACACGGCAGGACCAGCGCATGGGTCGTTACTTGTGCGGCCAGCCAGGTGTCAATCGCATCAAGGTTGGCTGGTGCCACCCAGATGAACGCGACCGTCTGGTCGAGCCATGACTTGCAGGTCGGTCCGAAAGAAGACGGCCCGCTGCATCTGGAAATTTTTCATTTTACTCGATGAATGCGGTAAAACGTTGGTGGGCGAGCGGAGTCATCATCCTCGTCTTTGCCCTGGCCACGCTGCCCAACCTGGCGACTCGCTCTTTTATTTGGGAAGAAGGAAGGAGCGCGGAGTTGGCGCGCGACATCCTGGAGCGTGGCAATGTGCTCGAGCCTTCGATCTATGGCGAGCGCTTCGTCCTCAAACCGTCGCTCCTGCCCTGGCTCATTGCAGGAGTGGCGCGAATCACGGGTGCAGTAAATGAATGGTCCGCGCGACTACCGGCGATGGTGGCGGTGTTGCTCACCGCGCTGATGGTATTTTATTTTACTCGCCGCTTCGCGAGCGAGAGAGCGGCGTTGTTTTCCGCGATGTGTTTTGCTTTTTGCCCATTGGTTCTGCGCAAGCTGACGATTTCCGAGCCCGATACGATTGTTACCGCGCTTCTATTCGCCGCCTTCGTGATTTGGTGGCGAGGCCCCGGGGCGTGGCGTGT
>DASXIK010000180.1:0-8022 GCA_036498025.1 Chthoniobacterales bacterium | reverse complement strand
CCTAAGCTTTTGCCGGGCGGCCAGCCCGCCGGGATCGGTGGAGTCATCGGCGACGGGAATTTCTTCGAAGGGTGCGTTCTTGAGGTCGAAGAGCTTTCCCATCCGGGTGAGCTTGTAGCGCGCGTCGCGGGCATACGATTTTCCGTTCAACTCCATGTAAATCCAGTCGCGCGGCGTTCCCGCCTCGCCCTTGATTTGCGGGGCGATGCTGTGGCTGTCGATCGTTAGGCCGCCGGGTAGTGTCGCGCCGGCGAGTTCAGTGAAAGTGCCGAAGAAGTCGCTAAAGTCAGTGAGATCGTGGCAGACCTTCCCGGCGGGGGTGGTCCCGGGCCAGTTGACCACGAGGGGCACGCGGCTGCCGCCTTCCAGCATCTGGCCCTTCGCCCCGATGATGGATCTGCCGTCCACTTTCGAAAGATCTTTGGCGAAGAGCGCGGTGCCATTGTCGCCGGTGAAGACGACGAGAGTCTTATCCCGGAGATGCAGGCGGTCGAGCTTGGCCATGAGTTTGCCGACGAGTTTGTCCATGTATTCAATGTTGTCGGCGTAAAGCACATCTTTGGACTCGCCATTCCTGCTGTTCGGGGTGCGAACGATCGGGGTGTGGATGTGGACCATCGGGTAATACAGGAAGAAGGGCTGATCCTTGTGCTTCTCCAAAAAATTCACGATGAAGCTGTGCATGAGGTCGGGGATGTATTGGCCTTTGCGCAGTCTGACCGTTCGGCCGTTCACCTGATATCTCGGGACCTGCGCGCGCCAGTAGCGTCCGCTGCCGTGAAAGGTGAACCACTCATCAAACCCCCATTCGCTGGTCCCTGTGGCATCTGGCCCCACTTACCCACGGAGGCGGTCACGTAGCCGGCCTTTTTCAGCAGGGTGGGAATCATGATTTCCTTGTGGTCGGCGATGGCCGATTCGCTGTGGTTGCTGATGAGGCCGGTGCGGAACGGATACCGGCCGGTGAGAAACTGACAGCGCGACGGACCGCACAGCGGCGTCGCATAGGAATATTCGAAACGCGTGCCGCCGGCGGCGAGAGCATCGATGTTCGGCGTCTGATAGGGGCCGCCGCTGCAATGGACGTCTCCGAGGCCGACATCGTCAGCGAGAATGAAAATGATATTCGGCTTTTGCACTGACGGCTTTTCCTCTGCGTAAGCCAGGTGACTTCCGGGCGAGAGGAGAGCGAGCGCGCAAAGGGCGGCAACCCGCTGGAGTTGGAGTCCCTGTTTCATCGCGGTTTTCGAGCGGCGAAGATTCCGAAAGCCATGGCGCCCTGGGCATAGGCTTGTCGCATGAGAGGAAACGATTTCACAAAGGACTGGGTGGAACGGGAGGTAAAACGCAGAAGCCATTTCACGGGCGGGCCCTCGACCATGCGGGCGCAATGCGTCCAGGTCGGGGCGATGTGGCGGGTGATATCTTCGGCTGCCGTGACCACGAGACCGGCTTCCTCCATCCAGCGGCGATAGTCGCTCAGGCCATCCAGACTGGCGCTGAGCATGGCTGCGCCGATGGTCGCGACGAGTGCCCTTTCGTCTTCGCGAACGGGGCCGTCCCGTCGCAGCCAGGCGGCCACAGCCAGGACTCCGCCAGGCCTGAGAGCGGCGGCGCAACGTTGAAAAAAGCCGCGCTTATCACGGAAATGCTCACTGCTTTCCATGATCCAAACCATGTCCACGCTCGCGGGGCGAGGCTGCCACTCGTTGGCATCGGCCACTTGAAAGCGGACCCGATCGCTTAACCGTCGCGCCTTTGCTTTTTTCGCCGCCATGCGCGCCTGCACCGGGCTGATCGTTAGGCCGGTGACGCGGCAATCGAACCGCCCCGCCAGCCAGAAGGCGGAGCCGCCGAGGCCGCAGCCAATGTCGAGCACTTCGGCGCCGCGCGGCACGCCGGCTGTTTCGGCGAGGCGCTCCATTAATCGGACCTGCGCCTGGGCGGCCGACTGGTTGTTATCCCAATATCCATGGTGAAGATGCTCGCCCCAGAAAAATTGGTAGAGCCAGGAGAGACGGTCGTAATGCCGCCGGACGTGATCAATCTCGACGTGAAACTCAGGAGAAGCGCTCATGGCAGCGGGATTGCTCGACCTAATGACTCTTCAAGGTGAGCTTGCGCAATTCGCGGGCGTAGAGTTCGTTGCCCGGAAAACGATCGTGCAGCCCGCTCAAAAGTTCGCGGGCTCGCTCCCGGTTGTTATCGCGTAATGCGGCCACCGCGAGCAGAAGTTTGGCGAAAGGTTCGAAGTAGTAGCCGTGTTCCGCGGTTTTCTTGAGTTGCTCGATTCCCGTTGCCCGGTCGGTGTGGGAACCGGTGAGTCGGAGGAGAACGCGCAGCGGCGCGGGCTTCAGGCTGAAAAGATAATTTTCAATTCCGGGACCGAGGTACGCATCGAACCTGTCGGGATGAAGCGCAAGGAGCTTGTCCGCGAAGGGCGCGCCCTGGCGCGTGTACATCAGCGCGGTCAGGCTCTTCTGATCGATCAAGGCGGCATAATCGGCGCGGAGTCCGTAAATGAGAGACTTGGCAAACAAGGCGTTGGCATCGGTAGCGGATTTTTGCAGGGCGGTATCGGCCAGGAGGTTGGCCTTCTCGATCTCCTGGGTGAAATGGATTTTGACCTGGGGATCCGGCGAAAGTTTCTGGCGGTTTATCCAGCTGGTGTCCTCGACAAACAACTCCGCTTCCAGCGCTCCCAGGCGGGCCAGTTCGGAGAAGAGAAAGGCGGCGGCGTTGGAGGCGGGTCCAAGGGGATCGTCCGGATGACTTTCCTTCCAGCGAGCGAACGTCTGCTGAGCCTCTTCGAATTGAAGATTGTACATCTTAAGCCAGCCTCTGTAGAGCTCATCTGTTGGAGCTGCCAGAGCAGTCGCTCGTGTGGGAACGATCGAGGCAGCGAGCGTCAGGAAAACGCCAACGGCAACACGCATCACAGGGAAGTGCCGTAAGCATGGACGCGCCGCAAATTGCGCTCAAACAGACTGACCGGAAGCATGGGCGTAATCACGCGGCGTCCAGCGACCAGGAGACGATTCTGCCACTGCCCGATGCGGCCCAAGAGAAGAGAACGCTCCTGGATATGCCTGGTCCTCTGACGCCGGCGCGATTCGTAGTGGAGCAGCGCGGTCGTTAGGTTGCGATCCTGCTCCACGCACCCGGCCAGAACGAGCGCGTCTTCCAGGGCCATGCATCCGCCCTGTCCAAGGTTGGGCGTGCAGGGATGAGCGGCGTCGCCTAACAAGGTCACGAGACCACGGCCCCAGCGGGGCAAGGGAGGGCAGTCGCGCGCGCCGTGTTTGAGGATTTCCTTCTCCTCCGTCGCTTCCAGAAAATCGGCGATGGGCTCATGCCAGCCGGCGAACCTCTCCTGCAGTTCCCGTTTCCGTCCGACCTCCGCGTCGCGATGATGCGCCGCCACGTTGGCCGTGGCATACCAGGTGAATCTGCCATCACCGGTGTTGAGGATTCCGAAACGTTGACCGGTGCCCCAGGTTTCGCTGTTGCATCCGGGCGACACTGCGGAACCATGATAGCCGGCCAGACCCCGCCAGATGGTATAACCGCGGTAGATGGGATCGGCAGGGCCGAACAATTGCGAACGAACGCGCGATCGAATGCCGTCGGCGCCGATGAGCGCATCGTGTTCCTCGACGCGGCCGTTCTTAAAATGGAGGCGCACCTTGCCGCGACCCTGTTCGAAACGATGAAATTCCATTCCCAGGCGGACGGATTCGCCGGGAAGAGCAGCCAGAAGAATGGCGAGGAGATCGGAGCGCCGAATACAAACGGCGGGCACTTCGAACTTCCCCAGCGCTATGTTCATCAAAACCTTCCCGCGGTGGGCTCGGACGAGGAAGTTTGTGCTGTAGCCGCTGCGGGCCAGAACATCATCGAGCAGGCCTAGTTCTCGCAGAGCACGCGTCGCATTGGGCCACAACATCATGCCGGCGCCGACCTCCCGCAGGAGCGGCGCGCGCTCATAGACCACGGCTTTGACGCCGGCGCGATGAAGCGCGAGAGCTGTGGCGATGCCACCGATCCCGCCGCCTATAATGCCTATGTTTTGTCCTCGGGAATTCAAACTTCTCAGCGCTGGCAGGAATTGGGCCGGCGCCAGTTTAGACATGATGCGTCGAAATCTGTTCAGCCGCAATTTACCGTAGCCACTTCAATTGACTAGAACGCCGGATGCCGCCTGACATCGAGGGAGAAGACCGGTGGGCCCAGATCGCCCAAATCCGTGCAGCGGACGGCGCGGCAGCTAGATTGGGACAATGGGCGAGATAAATCCGGACTTGTCCGGGCAGACCAGTTTTCGCAACTCACGAGTGCGCCGCTGGTCGGCTTATCTCTGGCGTGCGGCCATTCGCGAGAGCCGCCGGCCGATCGCGCCTGCCTTTACCCGGCCCGCTCCCGCCGAATGGAGCGAGGCGCGGGTGACGACGGCGTGGATCGGGCACGCCACGGTGCTGATCAATTTTTTCGGACTGAAAATCCTGACTGATCCGGTTTTGTTTCCGCACGTGGGCATCCGCCTGCCCGGCGTCACTCTCGGACCGAAGCGCCTGATCGCCCCCGCCCTGGCGGTTCCCGATCTGCCGGCAATCGACCTGATTTTGCTGTCACACGCGCATTTCGATCATTTCGATCTCCGGACGCTCCATCGTTTTCCGGCATCGACCCAGGTGGTGACCGCCCCACGCACAAGCGATTTGCTGCGCTGGACGCGTTTGCGCGACGTTACGGAATTGCGCTGGAATGAGAGCCGGACCATCAAGACGGCAGCCGGCGTGCTCAAGGTGACGGCGGTGCGCGTGAAACATTGGGGCGCGCGCATGCAGCATGATAATCATCGCGGCTACAACGGCTACGTCATGGAGCGCGAAGGCCGGCGCATTCTCTTCAGCGGCGACACGGCCCTGACCGATAGCTTTGCGGAGCTGCGCGCGCGGGGCCGGATTGACCTGGCGATCATGTCCATCGGTTGTTACAACCCGTGGATCCGGACTCATTGTAATCCAGAGGAAGCCGTGCAGATGGCTAACGAGGCGGGCGCGCCATTCATCATGCCGGTGCATCACCAAACCTTCCGGCTCAGCTTCGAGCCTGCCCGTGAACCGATTGAGCGTTTTCAAGCGGCCTTGGATGAGACCCCCGAGCGCGTCGCTCTTCGCGAAATTGGCGAAACCTTTCTGCTCCCTCCGTAGCACTGCCCGGGTCAGCCCGCGGGAGTAAAGACGGCCGGGCCGGTTAAGCGCCTTGGAGAGACTCGTGCAGGGCCACGCCATTGTGGCTGGCATCCGCCACGGCCTCTGGCCTAACTAACGCGGCAGCTTCGCACCAGCCTTTGTCCGCAAAGCCGAGCGAACGCCGGCAGAGCTTCAGAAAAATCGGTCGTTCCGGCGCGAAGATCTCTCCGGTGGGAAGCGTGATCTGCCAGGAGGTTCTGCTCGACCTCGGAGAAGAACGAAGCGCAGTGGAAGTGAATTCGCCATCTTCGGAATGGCCGAGGGCAATGAGAATCACCTCGCGGTCGAAGAAGTGCTCCTGCGGTGATAAACGAACGACCAACCCACTCTCCTGCCTGGAAAGAATCTGCAGAGAGTCGTTGCTGCCGGGCAACGCTGCCGGATCGAAGGCAAGAAAACGTTCGGGGCGCTCGGCGTAGCGCAGGAACCGTTTTCGCGACAGGAGCAACTGGCTCACGTGACACTCAATGGCTTTCACCTTGAAGGCAGTCTCGGCAGCGCTGGCGCCAAAGGGTCCGGCGTTTTTCAGGAAGATCGGATTTTGTCCGTGAACGGCAAATTGCCAGCCCGCCACCGCGGCGGCTTCGGAGGCCCGGTCGCGCAGAAGAAGATGGTGCAGGACAGCCAGGGCGTTGTGATCGGGATGCGCATCCATGGTGGACGGAAAAATCAGATCAGTCGGGTTGAAATCATCGATCAATCCGCTAAACGTGGCCGCGAGGGAAGCGGGCTCATGCAGAAGCAAATCCGTTAGGCCCTGATCCGGCAGTCCGAGGAAGCAGGCCGACTCCGCCTCCACGCCCAGGGCAAGGAGGGCCGCCTCCGCTTCCTTTCGGCGCAGTTGCCCCCAGCGTCGGCGGTCGGCCGGATGAATCCGCCATTTCCGTTCCATGAAGCGCTGGGGCCACGGATTGTTCTCCACATCGGTGGCATAGACCACGCGAACGGCGGCGCCGCACCGAACGGCTGCCTGCAGAATGACGCCGCAGGCCAGCGATTCGTCATCCGGATGCGGCGCAATCAGCATGAGCCGCGAGTCCCGGGTGAACGCGGGAGCGGGCGGCGGCGCAGGGTCTCCGGGGACAAGAGGATGCATGATTTAGAGTGAAGCTGAAATCGTCGGGCAAACGCAAGAGCGATCGCAGACGGTGGAGGGCCCGCGGAACGCGTGGATGGTGAACCAAGCTACCATTAATCCACCTCCCAACAAACGAGATCATGCCGGGCGAGGTTTACCCTCGGATTCGGAAATTGTTTTTGGACGAGAGCGAAATCATGTGCCGTGGAGATGCCGACCATGGGCTCGGCTGGCGTTTGCCGCAGCTCAACGAGGGTCAGATTGGCCAGATGAGAATTTATCCCCCCGTAAAAGAGATAAAACTCCTCCGGCAGCATGTTGTTATCGGCTTCGATCACGACCAGCCGTTTGCCCGCAGCCTGCCTGGCGGCGAGGGCTTGAGCGATGGCCTCGTGGTCTGGAATGTCCCTGCGCACGCTATTCCTCCAATGGGCGCTTATCCTCCGCTCGACCCAGATTTGGATGATAGGCAATCCGGCCAAGGCCAGCCCAATAGTGATCAGGCCAAGAGCCCGATATATCCGCCCCTTTTGATCGAGCAGCCAATAAAGAGACATGGCCAGAATCAGACAAAGGGAGGGAAGAATTGGTCCCAGGTAAGTGACCTGCCGCGTATTGGACAGGACACAGAGGACGACAAGGGCCAGGCAAAGCAGGCAGAGCTCGGTGGCACCTGGCCGGGGTTTATTTCGCTTGATGAATGGGAGGAATGCAGCGCCCGCAAGGGCCAGGCCACCGCAAGGCCAGAAGGTGCTTAAACGATAGGGCGCGTCGAGGTAGGGCGCTCCCGCCCGACGCTGCGCGATGATGAGCGGTTCGCGATAGCGCAGCACTTCCGCGAGGGACAGGTGGAAGGCAATCATTTGGATCAGTGGCCACGCGGCCACAGCAATCACGGCGGCGGCGAATGTCCAGAGCAGCCATTTTGTCTGGAGGGTTTGTCTTTCCTCGGCATTCCTCAGCCGCAACAGGATAATCAAGATCCAGACGATCAGGATCAGCGGCGTTTTCTGGAGCGCGCCTACCCCGCAAGCCACCGTCGCCACAGCCCACCAACCCGGGCGGCTCCGCGCCAAATGCGCCGCAGCAATCAGCAGCGTGGTGAAAAAGATCAGACCGGCGTCGAGCATCGCGCTATAAGCCATGCGCAGAAAGTGCGGGCAGGTCAGCAAAAGCCCGACGCTTAGAGCGATCAGCCAGGGCCGCCGGCGATCGATGATGGCGGCCAGCCAGCCGAGTGTGACGGTGGCGAGCAAGCTGTAGAGCAGAGTCCAAATCCGCAGGGCGAATCCAGGGTTATGAAAACGGGCGAGGGTGAAAGCGCTCAGCCAATACTGCAAGGGCGGTTTGACGCCGCTGAGCTGAAAATTGTCGTGCACCCCCCATGGGCCCAGCAGCAGCATCTCGCGCGAACGTTCGGCCGTGTAAAACTCGGAATCCTGCGAAAGGCGTCCCCGCGCGCCGGCGAACGCGAGCCAACTAAAGATGCACAGGGCCATGAAGGCGGCCACGATGATCGGCCAAACCATCGACGGCCGCGTCCCGTTCTCTTCTTGCAAGCTCATCAGTGCGGTTGGCTTGGTCTCGTTCCCGGTGGCTCAGAAGGCTGGTTTCGCAATATCCCTGGACTCTGTCGCGAAGGGTGAAAAGCCCTTCTCAATAGCGCGGGCCCAGACAAGGGCAACCCGG
>DASXIK010000179.1:0-1621 GCA_036498025.1 Chthoniobacterales bacterium | reverse complement strand
GGCGTTCATTCCCTGACCATAAAACGGCACGACCGCATGCGCGGCATCGCCCACCAGCGCGACCTTGTCTTGATAATGCCAGGGAGAGCAGCGGATCGTCACCAGCGAACCGGTCGGGTTAACGCGATACTCTTCCAGCAGTGCCGGCATGAGCGGAACGGCATCCGGGAATTCTTCATCAAAGAAACGGCGCACGTCCTCGTCGGTTTTGGTGGTCTCGAAACTGCGCGGGCCCTTGAACTCCCAGAAGAGCGTGCAGGTAAACGAGCCATCAGGGTTGGGCAGCGCGATCATCATGAAACTTTTGCGCGGCCAGATGTGAAGCGCCTCCTTTTCCATGCGCCAGGACCCACCGGCGGCCGGAGGGATGGTCAATTCCTTGTAGCCGTGGGCGAGATAATCTTCGTTGTACTCGAAGCCGCTGATCTGGCGCTGCATGGATTGGCGCACGGCGGAGAAAGCGCCATCGACGCCGATGATGGCGTCGCCGTGAGCCTGGACAAGTCGCGCTTTCCCGGACGCAGGCGGCACCGCGCCCGCAACGCTTCGCGCAGACGATGCGGGCAGGGCCGCGCCCGCCACCACAAGTTCGGCCGTGGCGGAATCGAGATCCACGCCGCTACATTGGTGATTGAAGAGAACGCGCACGTTCGGATGGCGCAGAGCAGCTTCAATCACCACCGTGTTCAGCGCCGCGCGGCCGATGGAGTTGATGTGCTTGTTGGGGTCCCGATCGTAGGGCGCGAAATGGAGAAGGCCGGATTTATGGTGGATCATGCGGCCGCGCATGGGGATGGCGTGCTTCAAGACCGCGTCGGCCAGGCCGAGCTGGGCGAGCGCGTGGATGCCGCGGGTGGAGAGAGCCAGGTTGATGGAGCGGCCGCCGACGAAATTTCCGGCGCGCGGATCGGCCCGGCGTTCGAACAATTCCACTTTGTAGCCGCGCCGCCCGAAGAAGGCGGCCAGCAATCCACCGGCGAGGCCACTGCCGATGAGGACAAATTTTTCTGCCACGTTTAGAGAATCTATGAATCAGGAAAGCAGGAAAGCAGGAAATTTTCCGCGAGGGCCGGCGGGGCCGCAGAATTCAGATGTGCTCTTGTTTCTTGGGGATCTTTGTGCGAGTCAAATTCGAATGAAGACGCTTTCCCTTCTCCTGATTATCGCGGCGGCCGGCGCCTCGGTTCTTTCCGGCTGCAGTTCCAACGGCCCGAGTCCCGAACAGCAGACACGTGAACAGCAGGAAGAAAAAGATGCGGCCAAGAAGCAGGCCACCTTCTTCAACTCGAGCCCGCCGCCCCTGGAAAAGCCCGGGAATTGAGTGGGGGCGCGAGGGCAAGCCATGAAATATATGGTGATCGAGACGTTTGCGCCCGGATGCAGATCGCTGGTCTACGAACGCTTTCGACAAAAGGGCCGCATGCTCCCGGAGGGGCTGCATTACCTCGATAGCTGGGTGGAGAAGGACGGGGACCAGTGCTTCCAGTTGATGGAGACGGAATCACCGAAACTCTTCCAAGAATGGATCAGTCATTGGAACGACCTCGTCTCGTTTCACATCGTCGAACTGGAGGCGAAAGAGGTGTAGCTGCGGCTGCCAACCGTCAATTGTGGGAGACGG
>DASXIK010000178.1:0-5126 GCA_036498025.1 Chthoniobacterales bacterium | reverse complement strand
ATAACTTCCGGCCCAGCCGCAGCTCCTTCGGCGACCGCGGCCACGGGTTCTTCTTCCACCGCCGGGGCCACCACCGAAAAGGCTGTCAGTTCCAAATGCGTCTTCGCCGTCACGCCCTCAGGGAGCTGAATGTCCCGCACGTGAATGGCGTCGCCGATGTTGAGAGCGGAAATATCCACCGTGATTTTGTCGGGCAGATCCCGCGGCAAACATTCGATCGCGAGGGAACGAAGGCTCTGCTCGAGCAGGCCGCCGAAGTTCTTCACCCCATTGGCGATTCCCGTGGGTTCGAGAGGCACGTCCGCATGAATTTTCTCGTCCATGGAGATGGCATGAAAATCGATATGCAAAACGTTCCCGCCAAGGGGCGAATGCTGGATCTCCTGCACAAGAGCGAGGCGATTGCCGCCCGTGATCTCCAGTTCGACCAAAATGTTCTCGCCCGAGGCGTGGCTCAGAATGGCATTGAGATCGCGCGCTGAAACCTGCAGCGGCTGCGGCTTGACTTTGCCGCCATAGACCACCGCGGGAATCGCTCCCTGCGCTTTGAGTTTACGCGCCGCCGATCGTCCCACGGCCGTCCGGTGCTCCGCTTTGAGTTTAACTTGTTTTGCCATTTTCTTTGTCGATGTTGAACAGGGACGACACGGATTCGTCCTTGTGAATTCTCTTCATGCCCTCTCCGAGCAACTCGGAGACACATTGCACCTTGATCGAAAATCCCTCGATCGGGCGCACCGGCGTGCTGTTGGTCGTTACTAATTCTTTAATTTTCGACTTTTGCAATCGAGGAATTGCCAGATCGACCAGAACGGCGTGGGAAACCGCCGCGTAGATATCGAGGGCTCCCTTAGCCTTGAGGGCCTCTGCCGCAGAACACAGCGTGCCCGCCGTCTCGGTCAAATCGTCGACCAGCAGAACATCGCTATCATTCACATCACCAATAACATACAGTGCTTCCGTGTCCGTGGCGTTCTTTCTCTGCTTGGCCACGATGGCCAGGTTGCTGCCGAGCGCCTGGGAGTAGGCCGAGGCCATCTTTAATCCCCCCACGTCGGGCGACACCACCACCGTCCTGCGGGTTAGCGTGTGCCGCAGGTACTTAATAAGAACAGGCATCGAATAGAGGTGGTCTACCGGGATGTCGAAAAACCCCTGCACCTGCTGGGCATGCAGATCCATCGTCAATACACGGCTCACCCCCGCAGCGTTGAGAAGGTTAGCCACCAGTTTGGCCGTGATGGGAACGCGCGGCTGGTCCTTCCGGTCCTGCCGGGCATAGCCAAAGAAAGGGATGACCGCCGTAATCCGGTCGGCACTGGCCCTGCGGCAGGCATCCACCATGATCAGCAGCTCCATCAGGTGCTGATTGGTCGGGGGAGAAGTCGGCTGGATCAGGAAGACGTCGCGGCCCCGGACGTTTTCCTCGATTTTAACGTAGGTCTCACCATCGGGAAACGAACTGATGGTCGCCTGTCCCAGCGGAACCCCGATGTAATGGCAGATCTTCTCCGCCAAATCGCGGTTGGCCGAACCGCTGAAAATTTTCATCTCTGGCTGAAGCGCGAACATGGGAACGGGGCGCTAAGGTTGGCGTGCGGGGAGCCGGTTTGCAAACGCAGAATATCCAGCGTAAAAGATCAGCCCGGACGCCTGTCCCATGACTGCTCCTGACGCCATTCGAGTCGAACGTCCCGTTACCGACTCAAGAATCTTCGCCCACACACGCTGGGATCTGGTGCCCACGCTCGCCGGCCTGTTTCATCTCGCCTGGTTTTTCGGGCTCTTTCTCCTCTACCCGCGCGCGCCTCTCTGGATCATGCTCATCCTGGGATTCATTTACGCGCTCATGATTAACGCCAACATCAATGGCGTCGGTCACAACTTCATCCATAATCCGTTCTTCCGCTCGAATCTGCTCAACCGCCTGTTCAGTGTGGCCAACTCGGTGGCCTGCTGTTTTTCGCAGACGTATTACGACGCCGTGCACATGCGGCATCACAAGGGCAATTCCGATCGCCCCGGCGAGAATGGCGAAACCATCGACTGGCTTTCCATTTACCGGCGTGGTCACGATGGCGAAGCGGAAAATCCGTGGACCTATGTGTTTTTGGGTCTGTTCCGCGATGATCCAGGCATGATTCGCAAGGAACTGCGCAAACGCGGAAACGCCGACCTCCTGTGGGGCAACATCGAGCTGGCCGCCTTCGCCGCGGTCTTGTTAGGCATGTTTCTGCTCAATTGGCGGTACGTTATTTTTTACTTTCTCCCCTTCTTTTACCTAGGCCATTGCTTCAGCTATTTGAATGGCTACTTCCGGCATTACGGGGCTAATCCCGATAAGCCGATCGCCTGGGGCGTGAGCAGCTACGGCAAAATCTACAACTGGATCTTCTTCTACAATGGCTACCACGCCGAACACCATTTCCGGCCGAAAGTCCACTGGACCAGGATGGAGGAATTTCAGGCGCAGATCGCCGACCTGCAGAAACAGGAAGGCGTGCGCGTGATTCAACGCGCTCACATGCTCGGGTTCCTAGACCCCAACCTGCCCAAGCGCGGTCAGCATTCTGGCCGGCCCCTCGAAAGCGCCAACCATCGCGTCTAGCAACAGCCCTGGTGGGCACGCAATCGGAATAAATCTACTTCGCAAACCCGGCCCGCAGCTTCTCCTTCTTCTCCTCGCAGTCGGACTGCAACCGCCGAATCTCCGAGGCCAGCTGCTTCTCCAACTCCTCCACCTCATCGAATTTGCCGGCAGCCGCCGCTTTCCCAATCTGATCCTTCAGAAAGACCTCCCGCTCGGCGATCTTCGCCTTAAAACCGGAATCGATCTCCGCGATCTGCTTTTTTTGCTCGTCCGTCAGGGTGACGCTGGGGGCCGCCTTCTCCAGGCGCTCCATGGCTAGTTCGTATGCCGACTTCATTCTGTTACCTCCTGCCCGTGCTCGGAACCGTAATCCTAATTGCGCCCGTAATCGACCGCGAAAAACGGTTGCCCTTTGCGCTGACGCCAGCAAACCCTAAATTACCGGCTCCCATGCCCGGAAAGATCAAGCTCCTCAGCACCGATTTCGACGGGACCATTGTCTCCCGCGTGAGCCAGCCGGTCCTCGATTCCTCCTGCATGGAGTTCATCCGCCAGCTGCAAAGCGAAGGCGCGATCTGGGCCATCAACACCGGCCGCTCCGTCGATCTCCTCGAATCCGGCCTGGCCGACTTCTCCTTCCCGTTTCGCCCTGACTTTATCCTAACGAGCGAGCGCGACGTCTTTCGCCCGAGCGAAAATGGAACGGCCTGGGAAGCCTATGGCGATTGGAACCAGCGCTGCGCCGCCGATCACCGCGAACTTTTCTCCGCATCGCAATCGGTCCTCGCGGAAGTGATCGATTTCGTGAATCAAAAAACCAAAGCGCGCGTGATTTACGAGCCGCACGGTCCGGCCGGGTTAATCGCGTCGAGCGAAGACGAAATGGAGCGCGTGACCGAGTTCATCGAGCAGGCACGCGCGAAACAACCGAAGTTTAATTATCAACGTAACACGGTGTATCTGCGCTTTTGCCACGCCGATTACCACAAGGGCGCCGCGTTGGCCGAGCTCGCCCGTTTGCTTGACGTGTCGCGCGAGAATATTTTCGCGGCCGGCGATCATCATAATGATATCTCCATGCTCGATGGCACCTTCGCCGCCATGCCCGCCTGCCCGGCCAACGCCATCCCGGAAGTGAAAGATGCCGTGAGCCGAGCCGGAGGCTACGTGGCGAAACGCGAACACGGCGCCGGCGTCCACGAAGCGCTGCTCCATTTCATAAAATCCTAACCGCCGTCCGCTGGCGCGATTGGCGGTCCGGGTCCGGAATGGCAGGCGCTGCGCCTGCCCTACGATTTCGCGGTGGCCAGTGCCAGCGGCGCGTCGGCCTCGATCATTCCAGAAAATCGATTGGTCATGTAAGTCAGAAGCAGCACCCAAAACGTCAGCGCAATACTGAATAGCGGAAATTGCACCGGGTAGGGCAGCGAGTAAATAATCGCCATCAACGGTCCCCACACCACCCACGTAGCCAGCAGGGTGGGAACGATTTTGTCGCGATAATGATCCCAGCTAAGCGCGCGCCGCAGCGAAGCCCGGGAGAACCCGTCATTTTTCCATTCGTAAACCAGCACCTCACCCGGCGCGGCCAGGAAAGGATTGTAGCCGAATTGATCCACGCAGATTTTTGCCAGCACCACCGGAACGGTCACGACGTTGCCAAACCAGATGGCATTCGCGCGATACATTAAATCTACCAGGATGGCATCAATCGCCCACGTTGGAACGGTGAAGGCAAGGTTACGAAAATTTTGCCGGCGCCATTTTCCCTTCTGGAAAAACAAAACAACGAATAACTCAGGCAAAAGTGCGCCCGCCATGATGCCGGCGAGAACGACAAAGAGAAGACCGTGCTGCTGTTTGTAACGGGCCAGTTGATTAAGCAAACCGGCGAACCGGCCACTGCCGTAATAGCCGACGAGCACAGCCAGCATGGCCGCTTGCAAGATGAAGCCGGGCACCGCGTTGGCTTTGGCCGCCTCCCAACCGATGGTCAGCGGCGTTCTCGGCTTGGGCATGCGCAGACACTTCGCCGCCACGCCGCGTGAGCAAGCGGAAAGTAGAAACCGATGGGCGACAGGGCTCGATCAGACACGGCGGCAGAGCGCCGTGGCTACAGTCGAAGGTGCGCCGCGCGGCGACAGCCGTTCTCTCAGAAATGCACGTTGGCGCCGGCGCCACCCGGACCGGCCTGCGGCGTCAAACCCGCTCCGCCAGACACATCTTCACCCGGCACCGACGTCTTGGGGGCCGTCGATTGCGTGCTCCCGTCCTCGGTGGAAGCGCAGCCGCTCAGGCATAAACCCAGGCCGCACAGTAGCAACATCCCGAACCATCCAAACTGTTTCATCGCATCCCCATCCTAACCGCTAACAGACGGCACTCAAGGCTCACTTCTGCCCTGTAGCCACGGCACTGTGTCGCCGTGTCTTGGCGCGAATGCCGCGCCCCGGCAGAGCGGGGCGGCTACAGTTGCGCCACGTTTGATGATGCCGTCGCTCTCCCGTAACCTAGCCGGTGGCCGAACCGCACAAAC
>DASXIK010000177.1:0-4721 GCA_036498025.1 Chthoniobacterales bacterium | reverse complement strand
ATGAGCTTTAATTCGCCTTGCATCTGCTCGATTTGCTCGCGCACGCGGCCGAGTTCCTTCTCCACCTGAAGCAAATCGTTCACGTCCTCGCTTTTCTTTTTCAGAATTTCAATGAGACGCTGCTCCATCACCTTGGCGTTCTTCACGTGGGACTCGGTGTCGAAGTAGGCCTTGGTCACATCCTCGGTCGAGATGGATTGATTTTTCAACTCGCCCAGGCCGCGCAGTTTGCCGAGAAAGCGGTCCAGGTTTTCCGGGAGCACTTTGACGATGATCTGGCCGCGTAATTTTCCGTTCGCCTGCTTTTCTGAATTGGTGGTGGCGATATAACCGCGGTCCTCGCTGGCGAATACCGTGATCTTTTGCAGCGCTTCATCAAACTTGGCGACCTCCAGTTCGACTTGCGCATTGCGCACGAGCTTGCGATTAGCCAGGACGCCCGCCGTTGCTGCCGTGGCTTCCGGAGCGGGGACCTCGCCGGCAACTGACGCTTCCATTGGCACCTCGTCCTTGTTCTCGGCATCGGCAGCACTGCTGGCGGGTTTCTTCGCGGCGAACGCACCCCCAAAGTCCGATTTGGCTAAGCCTGCCTGCAAAGGCGGCGGTGCGGCTGGTGTGATGAGACCGCGGAATCGATCGGCTGGAGCGTTCGACTGCGCGCTGGATAGGGAGTCGAAAACTCCGTCCGGCCTATAAAGGGCCTCTGGGGAGGCCAGAACTTCCCCATGCGAGCGGCTCAAGCCCAGCAGAGGCGCGGAGTTGTCGTGCGTAATCATCCGGCCGACCTGCAACAGGGCCAGGAGCAGGGCGGCTACTGCCGTGATCCGGATGGCGCGCAAACGCATAAGATTGGCCAGGGTGCGGGCGAGGCCGCCATTTCGCTGCGGCACGCGGCTGCGGAATCCGGCGAGCATGCGTTGTTCGAACGCGCCGTCTGCTTTTTGCGGGGCGAGATTTTCGTCCAGTAGTTGGTTCATGATTTTTTGTTCCTTGTGCAGTTGGCGGCACTCGGCGCACTCTACGAGATGCGTGTGCAAAGCCTGCCGCTCGGTGTCGCTCAACTGGCCGTGCACATCGGCCGCCAGCAGTTCGTCAATTTGTGAGTGAATCGTTGCCATACCGTTATCCCATGGCCGTTAACGCCGGTTTCAGCTGTTTGCGCATGGCGGCGAGCGCGCGACCGAGAATTCCGCGGAGCGCGCCGTTGGAAAGTCCCAGCGTTTGTTCAATGGTGGCGTAGTCCATTTCTTCGAAATAGCGCAAGGCGAGGGCGCTGCGGTGCAACTCCGGTAAAGCGGCGAGTGCGTTGTGCAGTTGTTGATCCATGTCGTTAGCGGGTCTCGAACTCGCTGCGTCATCCGCCACCATTTCAGCGAGTTGCTCGTTCGCTGGAGCGGGTCGGCGTTTGCGCGCGAGGTCGCGAGCGCGGTAACGGACGATGGTGGCCAGCCACGCGGGAAATTTTTCCGGGTCACGCACGCGCCAGCGGGATTTCCAGGCCTTGACCAGCCCGTCCTGCACGGCGTCCTCGGCTTCCTCGCGGTTCTGGAGAACGCCGTAAGCGATGGCAAACAACGGGCGGCTCTGGGTGCGGATGATCATTTCAAAAGCCTCGCGATCGCCGTGAATGGCCGCCCGGTATTGTTCGCGCTCATTGGCATCCATCATGTTGATCTACAGCCTAGACGCATGGAGGGGCGATTCCGCGCGAAAAATCTTTGAGAATTCTTTGGTAGGGACATCGCGCTGCCATGTCTACTCCACGCGCGTGCCTAAAGGCGCAATGTGAGAGGGGCCTCAGGGCCGCGACGCCGCGACGCAATTAACAAATCGGGACACTGAGGTCCCTGCCACATTGGAATCAGAAGATGATGACGGGATTGCCCTCACTGACGAGATCCTTGACGCGAATGGCGTCCCAGTTAGCCAGCCGGACGCATCCGTGGCTGGCCGCCCGGCCGATGGTCTCGGGATTGTTCGTGCCGTGAATGCCGATGCCGGTCTTGTTCAGGCCCATCCAAAGAATGCCCACGAGGTTGTTAGGGCCGGGCGGAAGATTCACGTAATCCTGGGTGCGGACTCCATGATTTAGCATGCCTTCGTCGTAACGAAACCAGGGGTAGGTGACGACGCCGACAATTTTCCACGTGCCCACGGGAGCGGGCAGGGTGGTTGAGCCCGGAGTGATGGGAAATTCGCAGACCAGCTGCTCCTTGTCGAAGACCTCGAGCAGATGCTCCTTGGTGTCGACGAAGATTTTGCGGGCGGCGAAGGCCTTATTGACCGGCATCGTCTTCTCGCCGACCAGCTCGATCTGAAACGGAAGGACATTTGGCACCTTGAGCGTCTCGCCGGGCTGTAACTGCTCCCAGTTCTTTCCGGGGTTAAGCTTCTTGATGTAATCCTCGGCCGAGTGAAAGCGTTCGGCCACGAACTCCAGCATGGAGGTGTAGGGGAGGTATTTCAGTTTCGCCTGCTCCGCTCGCTCGGTCGGAAGCGCGCCGACAAAGTTGAAATCGCTCTCCTTGATAGTGTAGGTGGCGTAAGTCACCGGCACCTGATCGAGCAGCCAGGAATCGACCGCGCCCGTCTTGGGCATGGCGTGGGCGTGCTTGTAAGAGATGAGCGCTTTGCGGAAGAATTCGCCCATGCGGCCATCAATTTTGCCCGGGCCAAAATCGGAATTATCGAGAAAAATCTGGAGACGCGTGGCGGTCTCCTCGCTGTAATTAGGCAGGGCCACGGGAAAGACCTGCTGCGCGGGCGGAGCGGAGGATGGGACTTTGGGTGGAGGGGAGGAGTGGACCTTGGGCGGAGTTTTGTGCTCCGCCTGGGCCAGGGCAGCCGTGGCAGCGAGAATCAGGGAAATGCACCGCATGGTCATGATCGGGCTCACTTTGGGCTGGAGCGACTTCCTCTGCAACGGTTTATCAACGTGCCGGGCGCGGGCCTCGCCGTGGTGGATCGGGCTCTCCGAGCGCGATGTTAAATTAGTTCAGCCACAGATGAGCGCGGATTTACACAGATTTCGCAGCAGTAATGTCTCTTCTTTAATCAGTGTTCATCTGTGTCAATCGGTGGCGAAAAATGGTTCCTTAATTGTTCGTTAGGCCGTCTTGACCCAGCAGCGCAAAACCTCGGCCACGCTCCACGCCTGGGCGATGCAACCTCCGGCTGCGTGCGGCGCGCGCGCGTCGTAGACCTCGCTGATTGTCCCGATACCGGCGTCGCTCAAATGTTCGGGGAAGAACTCAAGAAACTTGCGCGCCCCCTGTTTTTCCTCGGGGTTAACCCTGATCCAGGCATCGATGAACGGTCCGATCAACCATGCCCAAATCGTGCCCTGATGGTAGGCGCCGTCGCGCGAACGAAGGTCGCCCGCGTAAATCGGCTTATACTCCGGATCATCGGGCGAGAGCGAACGCAACCCGACCGGCGTAACCAGCTTCTCCTGCACAACCTGCATAACCGAAGCCCAGCGGCTCTGATCCAGCACCGGATGATCCAGGGAGATCGCGAAAAGCTGGTTAGGCCGGCATGAGCGATCGTGCGTGCCGGGCGCGCCGTTGCAATCGACCACGTCGTAAAGATAGCCGCCATCGTCGTACCAGAAACGCTGGTTGAAAGAGGCGAGGGCGCGCCTGGCTGCAACCTCGTAGCGCTCGGCCTGGGACGCTTCGCCGGTCTGGCCAAGCCAGCGGGCCAGCAGTTGTAGCGCGTTATACCAGAGCGCGTTGATTTCCACAGCCTTTCCCCGCCGCGGTGTGACCACCCAGTCGCCCATCTTGGCATCCATCCAGGTGAGCTGGTAACCATCCGCCCCCTGCCGAAGCAAGCCGTCTTCCGGATCCGCCGCGATGTTAAATTTCGTGCCGCGCAAGTGATGCTCGATGATGTCCACGAGTGTGGGCAGCAGAAGCTTGAGCGTGGTTTGGTCGTTAGTCGCTTCGAAGTAGCGCTGGAGCGCGTGGAAAAACCAGAGAGTGGCGTCGGCGGTGTGATACTTTCCTTCCTTCGCTCCATCCGGAAACATGTTCGGGATCAGACCATCGCGCACGTAGTAGGCGAAGGTGCGCAGAACGTAGCCCGCTTCCAGGCAGCGGCCCGTGGTCAGGGTCAGGCCTTCCAGGCTGATCATGGTGTCGCGCCCCCAGTCGGTGAACCAGTGATAACCGGCGATGACCGTGCGCACCTCATCCCCAGCCGCGTGGGCGCGGGCCGCCTCTTCAAAACGCCCCGCCGGAGTAATGACAAACTGGTCAGCTGCAAAGCTGAGCTCGGCCCCCACGCCTGCGCGCGCCGCCGGCGCAGCCTCTTCGAGCAAACGGGTGCGGCGTTCGCGCTCGGAGGCCAGGATCTGCTCCGGGCTGAGCACATCCACGATTTCCCATGGCTCAGTCGAGGCCACCAGCGTGGCCGCATGCTCGTTGGAAATCACCACGCGGAAAAATCCCGGGCTCCACAAGTTTCCCTCATAAGCGTAACCGCGGCTCTGCTCGCTTCGGTAGACCATTTTGTGAATGTCGTGCTGGCCAATCGTGAAGGCGGACTCCGTTCCGCAAAGCTTCATGCGCAGCGGCGGAAACGCCGACCCGGGTATGGCGATTTCATAACGACCATCGACCGACGTTAGGCTGTAGTGCCCGGCCTCGTCACTCACCTGTGTCTCGTGATGCCGGAAATGAAAGGCCGGCATCACGAGACACAGGTGAGACGAGGCC
>DASXIK010000176.1:0-1877 GCA_036498025.1 Chthoniobacterales bacterium | reverse complement strand
GCCTCATCGCCAACCGTCCATTAGGCATTCAGCTTTCCGCGGTGCCAATCGCTCATGCTGACGAAGGCTTGGCGCTGCGTACAGGAGAGATCGGCGTGAACAGGCTTTCTGTCACTCCAAAGCAAATCACGCCTGGAAAAGGCGGCGCAACGAGACATAACTTGACCGCCAACGGTCGTGCTAATCGGCGCCGGCTTCACCGTTGGATAACGTCCGGCATTTCCGTCTCGTGTCTTTCAAGGAGCGTTACGACCCATCCCAGGGCGGAGTTGAGGGCAGGTGTGACCCGCTGTGCAGGGAAGAAGGACGCGTTGGCCTCCAAGTCGGAGGTTCTGATCTTCAACACCCCGCGACTTTGCGCAAAGGGTAACTTGAACGGTGAACAGGACAACGCGCCGACCGATAGGGAATCGATTGAATAGTGGTTGCCGCAAAACCGGCAGTAAAGCCCGGTTCTTGAGACTTTATAACCCAGATTGTTGAGATAGCAGACTCGGCACGCGTCCAGCACCGCGACGATCCCGCCATCTGAGCGGCGCGCCACGACAAACCGCACAGTCCGGCCGCGGCCCGGCGCCTTCCAGCAATACTTTTGCGCCGCGCCGGGTTTCAAGTGCTCTACATCGATCAGCAGTGGGTCGGAATTGCCGGTTATTGCGAGGCAGCGGGACGCGGGCGACAACAACCACGCGAGCGCGGCAGCAACCACGACTATAATCAGGGCCGTGGTCCGGGCGCTGGGCGGGAATCGCTTTTTGAGCCGTCGCCCGGACGTTATTCGCAAACGCCTTTTACCCACGGTCTAACCTCCAAGCAGGAACGCTCACTGAACATTTGATCCGCTTATAGCGTTCATTCACGGTGTGGGGCGAAACGCGCGCGCAGCGCATCGCGGATCTGCTCCACTGGAGAGCCCTGGTTGAAAAGCTGGTTGGCTTCCAGGGCTTCTCCGGAGCAGATTGCGCAAGTGGCGCCGTGATGGTCACGATAGCAGTCAAGCAGACTGCGGTGACCGCTGGTCCGGTCGCAGCCGCACCAGCACCACAATTGCGCCAGCAGCCAGGGGTTTTGCTGAGCGACGATATAAGCCTCGCGCGCAGTGCCGATGAACATCATTGGGTCGAGCACCGGCCGGCCTCCCGGATCGCCGGTGCCGGCCTGTGCAAAGTCGGCCGGGCAGACTTTGCAACATTTACCCGAATGGCAGATGAATCTGCCCGCGGCGAAGGGATCATTCCTTGCCCGGGTCCGCGAAAACCCCAGGTAAGCTGATAAGATCAATACCACCGCGGCGCAAATAACCAGCCACGTTCGTTTGATGCCGAAGCTTGCACGGAATTTCATTTTAGTTCCCTCGGCCCGGAACGAGCGCCCTTGCGCGCGCCCGATGTGTCATCCGCGGGTCATGGCCTTGTTGATGTCGGCTTCGATGTTGTCGGGCCTTAGAATTTCGCCATTGTACTCGCGCAATTCACGTCCATCCGGACCCAACAGAAAAACTCCGATTATGTGGTCGACGCTGCCATCGCCTTCGCGCTGGCGGACCAGCTTGAAATTCTTGAGTAAATCATCGATCGCGGAGGGCGAGCCGGTGAGGAAGAGCCATCCCGGCCGCTCCACGCCCCGCTCTCGCGCGTATTGGAGCAATTGTGCCGGTCCGTCATGTTCGGGATCCACAGTGACCGACAGCAGGATCACTTTGCGCCCCAATTCCCGGGATACGCGGTCAGCGACCTTTGCCATCTTCAGTGTCTCCGTAAGGCATGGCCCCGGGCATGACGTATAAATGAAGTTGACCAGCACGGCCTTCCCCTTAAAAGAAGAGAGCACGACCGGGTGGTTGTGCTGATCGAGTAACCTGATGGCCGGGAGGCAAT
>DASXIK010000175.1:0-4111 GCA_036498025.1 Chthoniobacterales bacterium | reverse complement strand
GCAAGGGCGAAGCCGTCGTTCTGCTGACCGCAGTCGACGTGAATGTCGAGGAACTGCGCGGCAAACTTCGCGATTCCGGCGTGCCCAACCTGTGGATCCCAAAAACAGTCCGCCGCGTGGAAGCGATTCCCGTATTGGCTTCGGGAAAACTTGACCTTGGCAAATGCAAGGAGTTGGCCGGCACTGCGTAGCCCGGATTTCGCCGCCCGATGCGCCCGCTTTTTCATTTTGTCGCGTATCACCTGGCGCGAATCGCCGCCAAGTGCCTGCTCGCCGGTGTCACGCGCATCGAGGTACTGCACGAGGAGAAAATCAGCGCGCCCGGCGCCTTTATCCTGGCGGCCAACCACATCAGCCATTTTGATCCGCCGATCATCGCGACGCGGGTGCGGCGCAAGGTAGATTGGATGGCCATGGCCGAATTCTTTCCCCATCCAGTACTTGGTCGGATCCTCCGCGCCATTGATTGTCTCCCGGCGGACCGGCATCGTGCCGATCGCGCAGTGATCCGTAGCGCGATCGAGCGGCTGAAACGGGGGCGCATTGTCGGCATGTTTCCGGAAGGCGGGATTCGCGATGGAGCACGCTCGGTGCTGGAGGGGGCGCCGCCGCGGCCTGGAGTCTCCACTCTTGCGCACATTGCCAAAGTTCCGATCCTGCCCTGCGTGATCCTGGGCAGCGACCGCTTGTATGCCAAAGCCAATTGGCTGCCTCTGCGCCGGACGCCCGTCTGGGTCGGCTTTGGCGACTTGATTCACCACAACACCGATCCCGACAAACTCGCGGCCCGCGCCCAAACCGAGGAGCAATTGGCGGCTGCCTTCAGAGATCTGTACGCGGAAATGCGCCGGCGGTTTTCCCTCACACCAGACGATCTGCCGCAATCGCCTAACGAGCGAACATCACGATGATCCGCCGATCTTCCGCCTTTGTCGTCGATTTGCTTATGTGCGCGTCGATGAATTTTGTGCAGGCGCGCCATCGACTGCATGCGCGCAGCCGCGCGGAGATGGAAGCCTATGTCAATGACTGCGAGAAATTGACCGCGCAGGATTTCTACGCCGTGCCGGGAAACATCTCCATCCCGCAGGCGTTGAACGGTCAATATGGCGCCACCATCACCTGGCCCAGCCCGGTGCGATCGGCTTTTCCTGGCAATGACATCGCTCGCGTCGATTTATATCCGTGCGCCCGCGGCTGGGAAGCACCGACGGTTTTGATGCTGCACGCGCTCATGTCGACGAGCGACGATGGCTATCGGAGATGGGCGGCGCGTTTCAACGAGATGGGCTGGAATGCCTGCTTCATGCATTTGCCCTATCATTACTCCAGGGTTCCCCAAGGCTACTGGAACGGGGAACTCGCCATCACGGCCGATCTGATGCGCAATGCCGAAGGTTTGCGCCAGGGGGTGATTGAAGTGCGGCAGGTGATGGCGGCCTTGCGCGCACAGGGCGGGCGCGAGTTTGGCCTGCTGGGCACAAGCTACGGTGGATGGATTGGCGCGCTGCTCGCCGCGGTTGAATCGGAGTTCCGTTTTGTGGCCTTGATGGCGCCCATCGTGAATGTGCACCACGCGCTCTGGGAAAGCCCGGCGGCCATCACCATGCGCCGTGAACTCCGCAAGGCCGGCATCGACCAGGCACTGATCTTGCGCCACTTTCATCTCAGCTCGCCTTCGCATATGCAGCCGTTGGTTAGGCCCGATCGCATCCTGCTCGTCGCCGGGGATTACGATCTGGTCGCGCGCCCGGCCGATATCATGGCGCTGCACCAGAAATGGCAGGGCTCGGAGCTGCTCCAGGTGCCACAGGGACACTTCGGCTATCGCATGATGCGGGAAACCGTGGCCTGGCTCCAGGCGCGCTGGCTTCACAATTAAGCCCCGCTTCCGCTTCCTGCTCCCGCTCCAGCTCCTGCTTTTGCTCGCGCCCATGCTCGTGCTCGCGCTCCACTCGTGCTTGAAGCTCGCATCGTAAGCCGCTTACGATGCGCCAGTTTTTTCTCCAACTCGCAGGCACAGGAGGACGACCAGCTAGTCGAGCCAGCCCCTGGACGCGAGAATGCGACGAAACTCCTCATCATCCGCGGAGAGAGCAGGCAACCAATCCCCCACGGGTTCCCGTTTCCACCAGCCCTTCTCGCCCGGCGGCGCGAACTGGTAACGATAAAGTCGCGCCCGAATGTAATGCGGCGGCGCGTCCGGGAAGGGATTATTAGCCAAGAGCGAGAGCGTCGGGGGATCGTTCTGGAGAAGCTTCCAAACGAAATGCAGCGTCCAGGGGTAATCGGCCGGCGACGCCATGGCGGCGAACCAGATTTGCCAATCGATCCTCGGCTGATACGGAGCGATCACGGCCGGCCGCCGATTCGGATCGCCCGGTTTCGCTTTGAATTCATACTCTTTCCATTGCGTGTCACCGGTGATGCGCATGTCGCTGGTTCCTTCGAAAATAATTTCGTCACGTTCCCGACCGACCGTGCCGAAAGCGCCATAGGTATTGACCAGATCGAGCGGGTTAAACGACGTATTCATTGCCTGCCGGCCGGAAGCGAGATTGAGCACCGGCGCAATGCTCAGATAAGCCACGAGAATGATCAGGCAGACGGCCAATCCCTCGTGCACCCGCGAGCGTTCGGATTTCTCCGCAGCCATTTCAGCCCGTCTGACCAACGCCTGCGGCAAAATCCGGCGAAGCCACGTGTCGTCGAAACAAGCCAGGAAAGGAATGATCGTTAGCCAGTTCAGAAAAGAAAGATTGCCGCTCAGAATGAGGAAGACTTGGAAGCTAACCAATAAAACACCGGCCACGTGGCGGGCGTGCCGTGGGCCGAAAGAAAACCAGGGCACAATCAGTTCAGTGAAATGATTCCACGCCGTCTCGATCTGGTGGAACCATCGGGGCGCGAAATGCAGGTAAAGACTGAGCGGATTCGGGATCGGCTGGGTTTCGTAGTGATAGCAAAGACAGGTCAGATCCCGCCAGCATGGGTCGCCCCGCAGCTTGATCAGCCCGGCCCCGAGCATGATCCGAAAGCCGAGCCAGCGAAAAAGCCACAGGACGAGCAGCGGTGGCGGGCTTCTGGGGAACGGACGCGCGTCGAGAAGCGGGCAGAGAAAGATCGCGAGGAAACCGGTTTCCAGCAGCTGAATTTCCCAGCCGTAGCCGTACCAGATTTGGCCGACGTGGACGATCGACATGTAGATCGCCCAGAGAATGGTCAGGATGACGGCGTTGGCGTATCCGCCGAGGACGACGAGCGAGAGGCCGAATCCCACCCAGGCCGCGAGCACGAGTGCGCGGTCGGAAATGCCAAGCCAAAAGAGCGTTGGCACCTGCGTCATGCCAGCCGCCCGCGATCCGAGTGCCGCTTGCAGGGAGTGGAGAAAATGCGTGGCCGGTGTCAGGCCATGTTCACCGATCAGCGGCACGAGCTGTTGTGCGGCTGCGAGAAAGGCCACCGCATAAACGAAACCGAGCAGCCGCAGAATAACGAAACGGGTTAGCGAATAGGAATTTCCCGAGGCGAGGAAGCGCTGAACAAACGGATGGTTATCGCTCACAGTCGTGGGTGCTCGTTACCGCGTCCCGGAAACGTCCAACGCTCAACGCTCAACGTCCAACGCTCAATCAATCAGCGATCGAAAATCGCCAATCGGCAATCGGCAATCAAGAGTGCCAGGGGGGAGAGTTGAACTCCCGACCAATGGCTTATGAGTCCCCTGCTCTACCACTGAGCTACCCTGGCTTGATTGAATATGTTTGTTAACGGCGCTGGCCCAAAACTTCAACTCCCGACCAACCCCGAACGCTTTCGGGGCTGCCGTACGACTGAGCTACCCTGGCGCGCGGCGAAAAGATTCGATTGCCCGTCCGAGCATGTCAATTGGGCGTCGGCTCGGCCTAAGTCGCCCTTTCACGGCTTTGCCTTGGAAACATAGGGCGCTAATTCCTTTTCCCGCCCCCGCAGCGCCGCCATAAAACAAACACCGTTTTTTTGCCGGACGACGCCGCTCCAGCCCTCCTGTTCAACGTAACGCCAGTCGGAAAACTCGCGCACCGCTCCCGTCTGGGCATCGCGCTCCGCTGGAAAAAGAAAAAACTGCATC
>DASXIK010000174.1:0-4569 GCA_036498025.1 Chthoniobacterales bacterium | reverse complement strand
TTGCTTCGGGTATGTCAGAAAAGGCGATTCTAGACGTCAAAGGGAAGAAGCTTCAGATATCGAACCTGGACAAGGTTCTTTACTCGAAAGTCGGATTCACCAAGGGACAGGTGATCGATTATTGCATCCGGATTGCGCCGGTGCTGCTGCCGCATCTCAAAGATCGGCCGGTGACCATGAAGCGTTATCCCGATGGTGTCTCCGGAGAGTTCTTTTACGAAAAAAATTGTCCAACCCACCGGCCGAAATGGGTGCAGACGGCCGAGGTCTGGAGTGAGGGCAACAAGCGCACCATGGATTATTGTGTGGTGCAGGATCTGCCCACGCTCGTCTGGGCGGCGAATCTTGCAGCGCTCGAATTGCACACATCCCTGGCGCGCAAGCGGAACATCGCCCGTCCTACGGTGATGGTTTTCGATCTCGATCCCGGCGCACCGGCGGACATGGTACAATGTTGCCAGGTCGGCCTTTGGCTGCGCGATCTCCTGGCCCACATGGGGCTAAAAAGCTTTGCGAAAACCAGCGGCTCAAAAGGTTTGCAGATGTATGTGCCACTCAACACGCCGGTGACCTTCGACCAAACCAAGGCGATCTCGCGCGCTCTCGCCCTTTACCTCGAGCAGGAGCATCCCGCCCTCGTGACCTCGAATATGTCGAAGGCCGTGCGCAAAGGTAAGATTTTCGTCGACTGGAGCCAGAACGACGAGCACAAGACCACGATTTCAGTCTATTCCCTCCGTGCCAGAGAGGAACCGACGGTTTCTACCCCGGTGACCTGGGAGGAAGTGGAAAAATGCTTAAAAAAGAAAAAAGCCGAGTTCCTTAAATTTCGATGTGAACAGACGCTGGCGCGCGTGGAAAAATTCGGCGATCTTTTTGCGCCGCTGGAAACGTTAAAGCAGAAACTGCCCAAGAAGTTTCAGTTGTAATTTTATGAAAAAAGTAAATCTGCGGGACCTCAAGGAGGAAGAACGCCGCTCGCCCGGCGGCAAGTATCATAAGTTCGTCAAGGACATCTCCGTTGCCCTGGGTCGCGAGCCTGAGTCGCTTGACCTGATCAAGCGACACCCTTTCGACGTGGCGCTGGTGCGCATTCCCAAAGGAAAATCGTATTGCCCATATCATGGGCACTCGGCCGAGTCGGAGTTTTATATTGTCGTCTCTGGCCGTGGGCAGATTCGGGACAAGAGCGGCACCACCGAGGTCAGCGCGGGAGACGCCTTCTTTTTTCCGCCGGGCGAGGCTCATCAGTTCAGCAACGCTAGTGACGAGGATTTTGTTTACTACGTGATTGCGGATAATCCGCGCGGCGACTGTTGTTATTATCCGGACAGCGGCAAATGGGCGGTCACGGTGGAGGGATCCGAGGAAATCATCGTCCAAGGCAAGGAGGCCGATTACTTCCTCGGCGAAGAGTAAGGCCGGGCACGGGAGTGATGGAGCCATGGAGTAATGTGGAATGACGAAGAAGTCCGACAAAGACTTTCCTTACAAGACGTTTTTGAATGTGCTTCATGGACCGCTCGAGGTGGTCGACGTGCAAAAGCTGGCCGATGCCTGCACGGACAAGTGGTACAACCAAACGCTCTGCCGGGTGAACGACTCTGTCGTCCGCCTGGGCGTCGTCGAAGGCGAGTACCACTGGCACTCGCACAAGGATCTCGATGAATTTTTCTACGTGGTCGACGGTCGCTTCCTGATCGACCTGGAGGATCGGACAATTGATCTCGGACCGAAGCAGGGATTCGTCGTGCCGAAGGGCGTGAAGCATCGCCCGCGCGCACCGCATCGCACCGTCATCCTGATGGTGGAAGGCGAAGACATTGTTCCGACCGGCGACTGAGAAGCCGAGTTACTCGTAGCGCAATGCTTTGACCGGATCGAGCCTGGCCGCGAAGTAGGCGGGAATCAGCGCGGCCAGAGAACAGATGAGAAAGGCGCTGATGCAGATGATCCAGACATCCTGCGGCACGACCTGGGCGGGAATTTCGGAAAACTGGTAAACTTCGCGCGGGAAAATTTCGATGTGCAGGGTGGCGGCGAGCCAGTGGCTGAATTCGTTGCGATAACGGATCAGCGTCATGCCCAGGCCGAGCCCGGTGAGGGTTCCGAAAAGTCCGGTGATGGTTCCTTGGCCGAGAAAAATCCAGATGATCTGGGAGATGTTTGCGCCTAACGCCTTGAGAATGCCAATCTCACGCCGCTTCTGCACGGTCACGGTAATGAGCGTGCTCATGATGCCGAAGGCCGCGACCACGACGATGAAAAAAAGGAGAAAGAACATGACCGTGCGCTCCAGGCGAACTGCCTCAAAATATTGCCGGTTCATCTCAATCCAAGTCTCGGCGTATTGCGGCGGCTCGAGAAAATCCTGGATGGCGTCTTTCACCCTGGCGGCGCCGTAAGGATCGTCGGTCTTGACGGTGATGCCGTGGAGCGCGTCTTCCAGTCCGTAAAGCTCCTGGCCAATGTACAGGGGGACGAGCAAAAAATCCGAGTCGTGCACATAATGCCCGGTTTCAAAAATCCCCGTGACCGTGAGTTCCTTGGGGAGAACGACCTCGCGCAATTCCTTGATCGTTTTCTTCTCTTCTTCGCCCTTAGCGTTCTCCAGCTTTTTCATGCCGTCGAGGATCTGCCCAAGGTTGCCGGGCGAGTAGACCGTGAGCTTGTCGCCCACGCCGATGCGTAACTTGCGCGCGAGCTCGATCCCCAGGACGGCTGATTCGCCCTCCAGATCGAGTTTTCCCTCTTTAATAAATTTTCGCAGGGGCACGACGTTTTCTTCCTCGGCCGGGTCAATTCCGCGAATCACAGGAGCGAGCCGGCGGTTCTGGAATTCGACGATGACCGGCCCCTGGACGTATGGCGCCGTCGCCAGCACCCCGGGAGTTTGGCGAATTTTCGCGGTCAGATCTCGCCAGTTATGCAGAACGTCTTCGCTGCTCACGAGAATGTGCGCATCGAAATCGATGACCTTTTGGCGCAGCTCGCGATCGAAGCCGGTCATGACCGAGATGACCAGGATGAGCACGGTCACTCCCAGCATTACTCCGATGACGGAGATGAGCGTAATGATGGAGAGAAAGGTGCGCTTCGGCTTGAGATAACGCAGCGCCAGAAAAAGACTGAACGGCAGTTTCAAATCGCCGATACCGTGGATGGGAACCGGTCAGGTTTCCAGAACGATTCGAGCCGGGATGGAAAAGCGCTACAGGCCCGCGGGGTGGCGCGCTTCAAATCCCCAAGTGCTTCGACCGTCCATGTGCCAGCGGGGGCCGACATCGCCCCCATATCGCAGGTCGGTCGTGTCGAGGCGCAAACCGGCAATGGTGGCGAAAGTATGCCCGCGACGCGAGTAGATCGTGATCCAACGCCCGCATCCCCGCTCGCCGTAGCGCAGCAGATCACTCGAGGGCAGCGGTTGGCTCAGTGCGCCGGCATTATGCAAAGCGAAAGAGACCGTGCCCGAGCAATCGTAACCCGAATCGTAAAAGGAACCGTGTCCGCCTCCCCAATGGTACGGTTTGTAACAGATGGAATTCACGGCCCAGATGGCGGACTTCACCCGCTCGGGTGCGTTCGCCGGCGCGTAGGCAACGCCATGGCGCAGCACCGCCCGATTTCCGGGCACCGTCGGCCCCGAACGACGCGATCCACTGTCGGGCATCGCGGAATCTTCCTCATCATCGCCCATTCGCGCGGCGCGCGGAATGGCCCGCGGCGCATAATAGGCCACCTTCACGGCAGGGCGCGGCTGCGGTGATGGAGCGTCCAGAGAAAACGGCTGCAGCGGTACCTCGTCCTTCTCGCTGTGATAAACCGCGCGTCCGCGGTCAATTCGAACTTGGATACCGGTGTCCGCCACAGCCGGCGCGGTAACGAGAGCCATGATCAAAGCGACGACCAATGGCGCAACCGTTTTGCCGTGGAGTTGATTCGGCATGCCTCCCCTAAAGCTTGTTTTACGCCACTTTTTGCAGGGAGCCTGGGATCCTGGTAACCCCAGCGGGTCACGATTTGAGCGCGTGGGCCTGGAGATCTTCGAGTGAGACGAATTCCAGAGCCGACGAATGCGTGGCTTCCAAGTCTACCGGGGGCGCCACCCCGCGCTTCAAGGCGTCACTCCAGCGCGTCACGCAAAGGCACCAGCGATCGCCCGGTTCAAGCCCGGGAAAACTCCATTCGGGATGCGGCGTGACCAAGTCGTTGCCGTCCAGAACCGAAAAATCGAGAAAGTCGCGGGTCACAAGGATGCACACGGTGTGCATGCCCCGGTCTTCCGGCCCGGTGCGGCAATACCCGTCCCGATAGAATCCGGTGAGGGGATCGCGGCAACAGCATTTCAATTCCGTTCCGAGAACGTTGGTTGGCATTGAGCGAGGTTAACACAACCGCGCTCATTGTGAAAAAGAGATGGCGACTTTTGGGAGCAAAGTTCATTACCATCAGTGCCGGACTGTTTTTATGGCCATCAAGACCCGCTTTGCTCACGTCAACCTCATCAGCCGCGATTGGGGGAGGCTGGTTAAATTTTATGGCGACGTGCTTGGATGCGTTCCCAGCGGA
>DASXIK010000173.1:0-2085 GCA_036498025.1 Chthoniobacterales bacterium | reverse complement strand
TGTGCCCGTCGAGGTAGGTGACTTTGCCGCCGGCGAGATTTGCCGATTCGCTCATCTGAAGCCCTGAAATGGGGAGATTTGAGGCGTAGGGATCGGCCGCAGCCGAAACGGGAGCCACGGTCGGGGTCCGTTTGCCATGTTCGAGAACCGCGACAACCGCCGCCGCCGCCAGCAACACGGCTACTGCGGCAATCACCAGGGGCAGCCAGTTGCGTTCGCGCGTTTCGCCTGCAGAGATCAGTTCAGGGCCATTGCTCACGAGCGGATTTTACACCCGTTACTTTAGGAACACCGGGACGACGTAATTTGTGCGCACAATCGAGACAGGCGCGCCGATTTAGCGCTTATAGGGATGAGGCGCTGCGTCGGCGCGGATACTCTGGCGAAATTTAATGGGCCGCCGTCGAATCCGCTGGAAAATAGGAGCGTCTAAGTTGTAATTGCACGAAACAACGCGGGCAACTAATGGTGTAGGTACCTGCAACGATCGAACCGTTGCCGACACTAACGAATTGAGGTACTCACTCTCTCTGTTGCCACCCGGCGAAGAAAGGCAGGCGTAAGATGCAGCCCACACCGCAGATCGCATCGCAGCCAATGCCAAGATCGAGCAATGGTTTCCTGCGCGACCGTCCTATGGAGGACGTCGTTTACCAGATTGTTACTCTTGCCGCAATTCTTCTCGTCATGGGAAGCCTCTGGCTTTTCTGAGCGAGTTCCCCACCTGATAACTCGGTTCAGAAATAACTGGCCAGATGACGTCGACTGCTTTCCGCCCGGCCTTCGTTAAAGCTCGTATCAAGCCCGGCCAACGCGTCGCATGGCGATGATGTGCCATGCGATGGTGCCGAATATCACGACCAGAACCAGGGGCAGAAACGCGGGGGACAGTTCCCCGCTCCTATTGCGCGCGTATTGAATCGCCTCGTATTGAATGCAGAAAAACAGCCCCACCACCTCGACCTTCAGCCAGGAGATCAGGTGAAGCGCGATCGACTCGAGCCGGGGGCGTGCTGCCGGCTTGATGCGCATAGGGAAGTTGAAAGCCGATGGATACCTCGCCACCAGCGTCATCAGGCTGTAAATCAACGCGGTCATGACCGGGATCAGCCAAAGCATCTGCGGCGAGCCCCACCGGTCGGGCCGGCCGGCAAGATCAAAGTGGACGGGAATTTGGGCGGGCAGAGGATCGGACCCGAATAGCGCCTCGATCGTCCATCCCCAGGTGAGACAAAGTAGCACGAGGGCGGCTGTTTCCAGGCTCTTGCGCATGGTTAAGTCTCGACAACCTGGGCGCCCCGGACGCGGCGGCGAAAGTCCGCTCCAATCATCTCAATCGGAGTACACATTTCCGCCAGGCGGGAAAGCATCCGGTCGCCGATGCGATCGCCCAAGGTCAGTTCCCGGGCGGCTTTCTCGGCGTCGTTTTTTTCTCCGCCGCCGGCCGGCCTGTTGGGATAGTTGGTGGTGATGATGGTCCTCTGTTTGTCGTTGTAGCGGGTATTCAGAATGAGGGCCACGGTGTCCCAGTGCCATTCGCTCGGTTTCTGGGCGCCGAGATCGTCGAGAATCAGGAGCTCCGCTGCAAAGACGGGCTTGAGCAATTCAAGTTCGGTCGTCTGCACCTGCGGGTTGTAACTGTTCTGGATGTTTTTGAGGAGTTCGCGGTAGTCACAGAAGAGGCCCTTCACACCGAACTCCTGCACCAGACGGCTCAGCACTCCTACCGCCAGGTGGGTTTTGCCCACCCCGATGGTGCCGGAAATGAGCAGCCCCTTGCGTCCGTCATCGTTGAAGTACTCAGTCACGTACGACCGCGCGATCCTTAGGGCATTGGTCAACACGGGGTCGGCGTGGGGCTTCTCGGCCGTGTGCCGGTTCTTGAAGGCAGAGGGTCCGTATTGCCGGCTGAAGGCGGTTTCGAAATTATCCAGCGAACAGTGCCGATAGCGTTCCGGGATGTGCGCGGTGGCCAGGCGCATGCTTTCCCTCTGCGCCTTCTGACATTCGCAGGGGCGCGAAACCCACAGGCCGGCGGACGACATCACCCGCACCAGTCCGACTCCCTCGCAGATCGCGCATTCG
>DASXIK010000172.1:0-6566 GCA_036498025.1 Chthoniobacterales bacterium | reverse complement strand
CACGGCGCAGCTGGAGGCGGTGACCCTGGAGAGCCGGAAGGATTGGTTGAACGAGCATTCTCCTGATGAATATCCATTCTGGGTTTTGCAAATGGACGACCAGGTGGTGGCCTGGCTGACCTTTAAAAGTTTTCTGCCGCGCTGTGCTTATCGCGGCACGGCCGAATTGAGCGTCTACGTAAACCAGGACTTCCGCCGGCGCGGCCTCGCCCGGCGCCTGCTGGAGGAAGCCATTGTGCGCGCGCCGGCGCTGGGACTGACCGCCTTGGTGGGCCTGATTTTCGCCCATAACGAACCGAGCCTTCGTCTTTTCGGAGAACTCGGTTTCACCCGCTGGGGCTTGCTCCCAAGGGTTGCCCGCATGGCGGAGGTCGAGCGCGATCTCACCATCATGGGGCGACACGTCGCCGCCACGTAGATAACGTGGCGGAAAATCCAAATCCGAATGTCGAAATCCGAAAGCGTTCGTTAGGCACAATACGCTGCAAAATGCGTGTCATCCCGAGGAGCCAGAGCGACGAGGGACCTCCCACGCGCTTGCCGATCACGCGAAGAGCCCACGAGCGCCCTCGGGAACCCGGACGTGGGTCCGGGGTGGTAGCCCCACCACGGATATCGACAACGCCAGTTGAATAGGAGAGATCCCTCGGTCCGGGAGCCGCCGGACTCGGGATGACAGCGAGGAGGGAGCGCAGTGAGGCGCTAACATTTGGAGCTTCGAAATTTGGTATTCGGATTTCCGCCGCGCGGCAGGCGGCGGTTAGGCTTCTTCGTGACCGATGACGAGGTGGATCACGCCGTTCGGCGCGGAAACAAAGAAGCCGTCGAAATCCTCGCGCAACTGCTCCACTTCATCGCGCTGCGGCACTCCGCTCACTTTCAGGAAAGAGGCCGCCGCTTCGGTGTCGTTCGTCTCAAATTCCAGCCAGATATCGGGGTGACTGAGGTTCGGCACCTTGTCGACCCACAGCCGATTCGGGCCAAATTGAAAAATGCAGCCGTCCGCTTCCTCCTCGATCACCGGCAGGCCGAGGGTGTCGCGATAGAAGGCCACCGTCTGCTCATAAGTGTGCGCCGGGCACTTGATGGCGATGTTGGCGCCGCCGGAAAATTGGGGACCGTTCACGTTGGCAACCATGGCGAAAAAAAGAAGGCCTAACGAACTTGCTTCACAATTTGCAGGGCCAGCCGCTTGGCCTTTTCCGAGGCAATATCTTCCTCCAGCCCGGAAATCCCCACCGTGACCAGGGAATTACTCTTGATCACGTAGAGCATGACCGTGTTCCCGGCCAACCCGCTTTGGGGGCCGCTGAAGATTTGCGCTTTGTCGCCCAGACCGGACACCGATCTTCCTGCGCCGATCCCGGAGCGGATGGTATCGAGTTGCTGCCGAACGTCGGTCCCGGCGCTGGCCTGGTAGAGACGCAGGATCAGGACTTTGCCGGAGGTGGCGCTGTAATAATTGCATTTGGAATAGTAACCATCTTCCCCTTGAAGACTTCGCGGGGCCGGAGCTTTCACCGGTTCGCCCAAGGCGGACTCGGCCACGGCCTTGTCGACGATGCGAGAAACGTCCACGCGTTCTCCCAGCCCCTGAGCCGAGGCCGCCGCCGCGGCCAGACATTCGATCAGGACGAAGCGATAGAGAACGCTTCGAAACAAATTCTTCATCCGCCGGACGACCCTTCGCCGCCGGGCTCGGTCATGCTCACCGGGTCGAGAACCCGCTGCAATTCCGCTTCCGACAGGACTTTCTTTTCCAGGCAAATCTCGCGCACGGTCTTGCCGGTGCGGGCGCTTTCCTTGGCGATCTCGGCGGCGCGGTCATAGCCGATTTTGGGCGCGAGGCTGGTGACCATGGCCATGGACAGCTCCACCAACTCGGCGCAGCGCGCCTTGTTCGCGGCGATGCCGGTGATGCATTTCTCGCAGAAGGCGTTGATCACATTGGACAAAAGTCGAATCGACTCGAGGAGATCGTGCGCCATGACCGGCATCATGACGTTGAGCTCGAAGTTGCCGTTGGCGCCCGCCCAGGTGATGGCGCTGTCGTTCCCGATGACCTGGGCGCAAACCATCATCAGGGATTCGCACATGACCGGGTTCACCTTGCCCGGCATGATGGAACTGCCGGGCTGCGTGGCCGGAAGTTGAATTTCGCCAATGCCGCAGCGCGGCCCGCTCCCCAGCCAGCGCAGGTCATTGGCTACTTTAAAGAGACCGACAGCGATGGTTTTGAGCTGGCCGCTCGCTTCCACCACGGCGTCCTTGGCCCCCTGCGCTTCGAAATGATTGCGCGCTTCGAAGAAGCGGATACCCGTTCGCTCTTTCAGAAGCTTCATCACTTTGGCCGGGAAATCGGGGTGACGATTGAGGCCGGTGCCCACGGCGGTCCCGCCCAGCGCCAGTTCGCATAAAACCTCCAGCGCCTTTTGCGCGCGCTCCTTGGCGTAGTGAGCCTGCTGGGCATAACCGGAAAATTCCTGGCCGAGGCGTACCGGCGTGGCATCCATCAGATGGGTCCGGCCGATTTTGATGATCTCCCAAAATTCCTTGGCCTTGGCGGAGAGAGCCGCGTGCAATTTCTCCAGGGCAGGCAACAACTGGTTCCGGATCTCCTCGGCGGCGCTGATGTGCATGGCCGAAGGGATCACATCGTTGCTCGACTGCCCCATGTTGACGTGGTCGTTAGGGTGAACAATTTCCCGCGAGCCAATGGGCTTGCCGGCCAGTTGCGCGCAGCGGCTGGCGATGACCTCGTTGGCATTGGTGTTGGTGCTCGTGCCCGAGCCGGTCTGGAAAATATCGAGCGGGAAATGTTGATCGAGCTTGCCTTCCACCACTTCCTCGGCCGCCTGCACGATCAGGGCGCTGCGCTTGGACTCGAGCAAACCAAGGTCCTGGTTGGCCTGGGCGGCCGCCCATTTGATCAGCCCGAGCGCGCGAATAAACGGCCGGGAAAAACGGTAACCGCTCACCGGAAAATTCAGGACCGCCCGCTGCGTGGAGGCGCCGAACAGCGCGGTCGCGGGGACAGACATCTCCCCCATCGAATCTTTCTCGATGCGGCTGCCCTGCTCTTCGGTCATCGCAGGGAATCGCGCAAAACCTGCCGGGACTGCTGCTGCATGGCCGGATGGGCATGCCCGTTTCGCTTGCTCGCCTTGCGGAAAACGGTGACAAACATCGGCGGAATGTTCTGCAAAAAATACTCCGAATCGGCCTGCTCAAAAACGGTGGCGTGCTGCCGCAGCTCATTGGTCACCTGATAAATGATGAAGCTCCCCTCGTCGGTCAGAGCCTCATAGGTCTGCTGCAGGAGCGCGCGTTTCTTGTCGATGTTCAGGATGCTGAACGGGATCCCGGAGAGAATGTAATCGCACGAACCGACGCCCAGCTTCTGCAATTCGTCGGTCAAGGCGGAGGCGTCGCGATGAAACACGTGCACCCGCGGGTCGCCGGCAAACTGGCGCTGGAGATCGCGCGAGAACGCCGGGTCCAATTCGAAGAGGAGCAATTGCGCATCCGGCCGCATGCGCCGCGCGATCTCGCGTGTGTGCACGCCCTCGCCGGGACCGTACTCGGCAATCAACCGCGCTTTCTCGAAGTCTATCTTGGCGGAAACACGTTCCACCAGCGCCCGCGAACTGGGGACGATGGAAGCGATCTGAAAGGGCCTTTGCAGAAAGCGTTTAAAGAATAAAGCGCTCATTGAGAATTCGCATAGTCAACCGCACCCCCTCGCTTGTCCAGTCGGGAGTGTGAGCCGAGCGGCGCTGCGGGGCGCTGCGCGGCCAGGCCACCCGCTCCTTAGGGGAGAAAGGCCTGCCAGAAGAAGAGATTGACATTGATTATGAAATTTATAATGCTAGGTCCAGCGAAAAAATGTCTTGCCCCCCGCGCCCCGAATTGGTGTCTATCAGCCATGCATAATCTTTTGACGGTTAAGGAAACGGCCAAATACCTCCGTATCCCGTTGCCTACCGTTTATTATTTGGTGCAACGCGGGCAGCTCCCGGCCATCCAGATCGGCGGCCGCTGGCGCATTAAGAAATCCTCTCTCGATAAAGATATTCTCAAGGAAGACAAATCGGGCCAGCCCACCGTGCTCGTGGTGGATGACGACGAGAGCCTGCAAAATCTCTTCAAGCTTTTCCTCAAGAAAATTGGCTTCAGCCGCGTGGTCGTCGGCACGGTTAAGGAAGCGCTCGTCGCCTTGGAGAAGCAGAAGTTCGATCTGATTTTTCTCGACCTCAAACTTCCAGACGGCCCGGCCGACGACGTCTATGATTTGGCTAAGACCGAACAGCCAGAGTGCCCGATTATTATTATTACGGGTTATCCCGACAGCGAGATGCTCAATCGCATCCTGGCCAAGGGGCCGATCACTGTTCTGAAAAAGCCGCTGAAAGTTGAGCAGCTGAAAGAGACCGTCCGCATCCTTGGCCACAAGGACGCGGTCAAGTTAGCCGCCTGATTTTCTTCTGTCGGTAGGGGTGGATTCTTAAACGTTCCTGGGCTTTGGGGGCGTTCGCAGCAAACGCTCAACGTCCAACTTCCAACGCCGAACTTCCAAGTCAGACGGGGCCCGGTCATGCTTTGTTCTAAATGCTTCAAAATGCGCCTTAGTGCGAAACCCGCTGCGGAGAAACCCTTGCTCTGTCACCCATCGTATCACCGCACGCTTCTGACTTGAACGTTGGGAGTTGAGCGTTGGGCGTTGGGCGTTTTGCTGAAAAACTTCGTCGCAGCTTTGTAATCGTTCTTCCGGACGCGCCTAGGTGCCCGGCCGCTAGCGCGTCACTTCACGGTGTCGGCGAAGGCGAGCCCTGATCGCTCGGCGGAGTCGCTGGTTTCGGCCGGACAAATGTGCCGCCGTCTTTATTGAGCAGGTCCGGATTTTTCAGATTCGCGCGGACGGCTTTTTCAAGCGCGGCGGATGTCTTCAGTGTGTCCGGAATGGTTTTGTCATTCACCGTCCGCACGACCAGTGTCTTGCCGTCGTCTTTTAGTTCGTAGGTGGCGAAGGTGTACTTGCGATCCTTTTCGGAGACCGGGTCGATCTGTTGAATACTGACGAAATGCTCCTCGCCGATGTCGGAGTGGTGCGCCTTGTAAAACTCGTCGTAAAAAATCACGTAATGCGAATCGTCGAGTTTCCGGATTTTGAGATCCTTCCCCTTCGCCTGGTCCTCGACCCAATCTCCGAGCAGCCGCTCGTCGATCTTGCGGGTGGGCTTGGCCGTGAGAGGCGCTTCATAGACGCAGCCGCCGGCGAAAACGGCCAGGAGAATAACAGCGCCAAGCCACCCGGCGGAGGGACAATGGTGTCTACTCATGGGAGGGATCCTACCCGCAATAGGCCGGCTGGCCACGGCATTCCACGGCTCCACGTGACGGCGACTGCGCCGGCAGCAGCCCCGTCAACTTGCCAACCGCTCCTGCGCGTCGCATAATTGCGCCCTGACTCCCATGCGCGGTTAGCTCAGTGGTAGAGCATTACCTTGACACGGTAGGGGTCACAGGTTCGAACCCTGTACCGCGCACCATCTTTTCCCTTCTCCGCCACTGATTTACGCATTCTGGCGGATTGCCGCGGTCTCGATGGTAAACGTTCGCGCAAAGCCTGCGGCGATGCGGATGCCCCATACGCGCGTGGACCATGGCAAAGTCGAGAACTCGACAAGATCGAATGGCAACGATACGATAAGCGACAGCGTGCGTGATGATGGCTGTGGGATTTCGGGGAAATGCGCGCACGCCTTTTCTATGCCAGCTCCAAAATGATCTCCGAGAAGAGTCTTGTCTTCCTGATCGACGACGATGCGTCGGTTCGAAAAGCCGTCTCGCGGTTGTTACACTCCGCTGGTTACAACAGCGAAGCATTTGCGTCGGCCGCCGCTTTCCTGGCACGCGCGCCGTATGGCGGACCATGCTGCGCGATTGTCGATGTTCGGATGCCGGGTTTGAACGTGATGGATCTTCAGCAGGCTCTCATCCAGCGCCGCCGTGAGGAGCAACTCATTTTTATTTCCGGTCATGGCGACATCTCCATTTGCGCGCAGGTCATGAAGGCAGGCGCGGTCGATTTTCTGCCAAAACCATTTGCCCATCATGAATTGCTGCAATGCGTGGCCAGCGCGCTTGCGCGATCGGCCGAGCAACGCCAGCATGGCCTGCAAAGAGTCGCCGCGCGGAGGCTGCTTGACTCGCTGACGCCGCGTGAATTCGAAGTGCTGCAACTTGTGATCACCGGGATGTTAAACAAGCAGATTGCAGGCGAACTGAACACGGCCGAGAAAACGATCAAAGTTCATCGGGGCCGCGTCATGCACAAACTTGGCGCCACTTCCGTGCCGGATCTCGTGCGAATTGCACAACAAGCCGAGGTTTCGGCAGCTGAACCATGGCGCTTTAACCCACCCGCCGGGGTTTTGGATGGGACCAAGGTCCAATATCAAGCCGGACCGTAAGGTATAGGATTGATGTTGCTCGACATGTTCGTCCCGGAAATGGGCGATCGCGCCATTTTGTATGACATCCAATGAAAAATCCGACGCGGAGAT
>DASXIK010000171.1:0-2314 GCA_036498025.1 Chthoniobacterales bacterium | reverse complement strand
CAAACAACCAGAGCGGTCTCAGTGACGAGGCGCGGCGATAAACGCAATCGCCACTTGATCCCGGCATGATGGGCCAGGTGACGGTCGCGCCAAACCGCCTGCGGAATACCGAGAAGAACGCTCAGTGCGGCTGAGAAGAGGCGATTGACCGCGGCCGACCGGAAAAAGGGCCGGTGAATAAAGTTATGCGCGACTGTGTTTGAATTCCACCACACACCAAGCGCAATCAGGGGAATCGCCGGCCAGACCGTCAGTAACACAGCGTGGATCGCCGCGAGGGTCACGAGAATGGCGTCGCGCGGAGAAAATCGCCAAAATCCCACCCGCGGATAGTGCAATGCGGCGGAGGCCATGCCGGTTCAGCGCTCTTTGTAATCCAGCAAAGCTTTGGCGCGCGGCTGGTCGGGATTTATTTTGACGACACCGTTTCCCATGGGATAGTCGCCGGGCGATTTAGCGGCTTCGTTCAATTTCCTGACTCGGACCGTGGTGGCCCAACTGGATCCGAGTCCAACAACCTGGCGTGTGCCGGCGACCGTTTTCAGATCGGCCCACTCCCGCAGGACGAGCTCCTCCTTGCCCTTCGGCAACGCGAAATAGAGGTAGCCGGGCTGCGGCGCCGAGTAAGTGTTCGAATTGCCCGGGGTATCCTCGGCCGTTATGAAGACACCCGAGATCCGAATGCTTTCGGGCTTTTCGGAGTTGGGCTCCAATGTCACTTTGTCCACCAGCGCGTACACCGATATGGGCCCGCTGGCGTGTATGATTCCCGCGCAAAATGTAACCGCGACCGCTAGCGCGGCCGGAAATGCGATTCGTTTGTAACTTCCTGTCATTTGTAGCCTCCAGGAGGAATGGCTTTTATTGCGGCGTCGATCTCGGCTGCGGCCGGCGGGCGCGAATAGAATTTCGACGCCTCGCGGACGAACCCGTGCGGCCCGACGGGGATGATGGCCCCCGCCTGTGCCTGCCCGCAGGAACCTTTCAGAATGACTATCCATTGCCCTGTTTCCCACTGCTGCAGCACCGCGTAGACACCGGGCTTCGAAGACGCCACGACTTTCAGCACCACGGATTTTCGCTCGGTTCCCGCGAGACTCTGGCCCGTCGCGCTGACCTCGACCTTCTCGGCCTCAGGGCATCCTGTCGTGCGGAAAACGAAGGCCGCGGACTTGACGCGGAAATCCTGCGCAGCCACGGGGCTGGCGATCTCGAAAGTGAATGCCTGCGCCCACGCCAGCGGGGAGGCGCAAAGCAGCATCGCCAGGGGTAGCAACCGGTGTCTCGCCGTTTTCATGGCCACGTTAGACGGTCGGGGCGCGATTTTCTTCCCGCCGATTTTCTTGCCTTCTACCATTTCCATGCCAACTCCTCCTTCAGCCGGTTCAGCGTTTCGGGATCGAGCGCCAGCACGCGTCCCCTCGAGATACCCGCGGGCACGGGCGTTAACACCGCGATCCGGTCGTAGACCCGGGCGCGATCGCCGGGTGCGACTCGGGACAGCAGATGCCACAGCGTGAGTGTGTCCCGAACGCGCGCCGAGCCGATGATCGAATCCAGCGCTCCCTGGTCCACGGCGCGCACAAATTCCTGCGTGGCGTCTTCAAAATAAGGAAGGCCCGGTCCTTTGGCAGGTCTGATCCGGCAGAGCGCGCCGGCCGGCACGAGGGATTCGAGTCCATGCCATTGAAAGGACACCCAGCCTTTGGTGACGTGTAATACGCCCGATCCGTCCTCACCGATATTCATTGCGTATTCGCAGCCGAGGTCGATGGCGGTTCCGGACTTGGTGTCGACGAAGAACAGTCTGGGCGGTGCGCTGATTTTTGCATAAATCGCACCGTGCGCGAGAGTGAGCCGGTGCTGGTCGGCGCGATCCGCCGCGATCCGCAAACGCGTGTTCGGACCCATATCCACGGAGCCGATGTCGGCAATGCGCAGCGTTCTGCGCGCTGAACCGTTCGTTTCGATCCATCCAGCCTGCCGGACGCCGAACCAGTAAACCCCGCCGGCGAGTATGAAAATTGCAGCCGCAGCGGCCCAGGCAACGCGCCGTCGCGGGACTTTTCGTTTCTCGTCCTGCTTGCCTTGGCGTATGGCCGCCTCGATGGCATTCCAGACGGATTCCGGCGCTTGCACCAGGGGAAGATGGTCGCGGATATTCATTCGACCGCGCCTTTCATTCGACCACCCCTCTCAACCGTTCGGCGAGCATCTTGTGTCCGCGGCTCAGGCGTGATGCCACCGTTCCCATAGAGCATCGCAACGCATGCGCCATCTCCTCATAAGACAGTTCGTCGAAGTAGCGCAGCAG
>DASXIK010000170.1:0-4379 GCA_036498025.1 Chthoniobacterales bacterium | reverse complement strand
CGTAATCCGCGGAAACGCCGACGCAATTAGCTGGGTATCCGGACTAAGCAGCTGCTCTAAAAACGCGCTTTAATCGAGTTTTGGAGCGTGGCCTTTGCTTCAGGGCACCTACGGCAGCGCCTTAACGTACGATTTTTTCCGTTTGGTGTAGTGACCCCGATCAGGTCGGCGTTGTATCCGCTGCCGCTTTTGGTGGGCCAGGCCGCACCGATCTTGGTGAAGTATGATTTCTTGTTGCTGCCCTCGCGAACGACGAAGATTTCGAATGCTGGTTTGTTATTTGTCGTCATATTTTCTTTCATTTACTCCGGCGTGATTGCTGGATTTATGAGAGAACGGAAACCGGGATATTTTGCAGCTCGTCAAGATGAGAACTCGGGAGCGCAAGCGAATGGAGCGGGCCCGAATTTGCGGGCTGTAGCAAAATGTTCTGGTATGCGCAGATGAATAAATCCCGGCCATGAATGACGGATAGGGAGGAAGAAAATTAGCGATGATTACAATCAGCTATGAAAGCGCAGTGTTCACGAGGGCCGCGATACGGTTTCACCGTGCGGCTGATAAATCGCTGCGTCGCTTTGCCGGAGCGAATCATGCGCGTCCGGATTAAAGAAAGTTCATTCTGTCTCCGTGCTTTAAGGGCAACGCTCGCGAGTTTCCGGGATGGCGGCGGCAAGGTCGACGCTGGCCCATGCCCCGACAACCTCCTCGGCGTCCGAGTAATTGTTGGGCGAAAAAGCACTTCACTTCCGGAATGAAGCGCATTTCGCAAACGCGTCCCGGTTTTGTTCAAAACGGGCCTCAACTTTCCCGGTTTTGTTCAAGACGCATGGCTAACGGTCAGACCAGATTGATGCTAAGCTAACAAATTACCTCCCAGGCAAATTCATCATGAGATCTTCCATTGGTAGCTGGACTTTTGGACCTATTGAGCAAGTATTCGCCCGCGTTTCTTCTGCGGGGTATACTGACATTGACCTGACCGCCACTGCGCACTCGGGTCGACGGGCGGCACCGCCCGGCCAAGGAATGCAAGGTGATGGCGGGGGCGAGGAGCTCGAAGCCTTGGAATTGGAATTGGACTTGATTGCCAAGCGCGACGCCGACCCCGTGGCCCAGTTGGAGGAATCGGGTGGCCGAAAACCTAGGGCGGGAGGCTAAACCATGAGCGCGATTGTCCAATCGGTAGCCTGGTGGTGTTTTGTGCCGCAGTTGCTCAGCCCCGAACGGTTCGTGGCGGCGGCGGCCGAGGCCGGGTTTGGAGCCCTCGATTTGGTGCCCCCGGAACACTGGGGACCTGTCCGCGACCGCGGCCTGGCCATCTCCTCCATCGCCGGCCACCAACCTTTGGAGGTCGGCCTCAATCGTCGGGATCAACACGAACGCATCGAACGGGAAATCCGCGCTGCGATCGGCAATGCGCAGCGCTTAGGGATTCCGAACGTCATCTGTTTTAGCGGCAACCGCGAGGGGCTCGACGATGCCACCGGCCTTGAGGTCACGACCGAGGGCTTGCGCCGCGTCGCCCCCGCGGCCGAAGAGGCCGAGGTGACCCTGGTGCTGGAGTTGTTGAACAGCAAGGTCGATCACCCCGACTACCAAGCCGACCATACCGACTGGGGCGTGGGGGTGTGCCAGGCGGTGGGCTCCCCTCGGGTCAAACTCCTCTACGATATTTACCACATGCAGATCATGGAGGGCGACGTCATCCGCACATTGCGCGCGCTCCATCCCCTGATCGGTCTTTACCACACGGCGGGTAACCCCGGTCGAAACGACTTGGATGATGCCCAGGAACTCAACTACCCGGCCATCCTGAAGGTCATCCAAGAAACCGGTTACGCGGGCTACTTGGCCCATGAGTTCATCCCCAAAGGCGAGCCGGTGGTGGCCCTGCGGACGATCTTCCAGCAGTGTGCGCCTTGGCTATGAGGGCCGAAGGGTAGCCCGAGCCCCGACCCGTCAAAGGGTGCGCCCGGGCAGGCAGGCCGCAGCGGGTGGCGGAAAAGGACTTATTAAGTAAGGATCAACCAATAAGGAGAAAACGATGCAACCGCAGAAGGGTTCTCGCGATCGAGCCACGGCCCGAGTCGATAAGGAGCTTGGTATGAACGTCCCTCCCTCCGCCTTATGCAAACCGATGCGCGTCGGCCTGATCGGCGCCGACCGCATCGGCACCACGCACGCCGAAACCCTGGCCCGCCGCGTCCCCGGCGCCCATCTGGTGGCCAGCGCCGACCCACGGCCGGGCGCGGCCGAGGCGGTGCCGGCCCCGGAGCCCGCCGAGCTGTTCTCCGACCCGCAGCCTGAGGCGATCGTCATCGCCGCCTCCTCGACCGCTCACACCCGGCTCATCTTGGCCGCGATTGCTGCGGGCAAGGCGGTCTTCCACGAGAAGCCGATGGCCGAGACCCTGGAGGATACCGACCGCGTCGGTGGTCCACATCGTTCCGGCCTATTCACCTGAATGAGAGGCAACAAACCGACCAACCTTAGAAAATAATGATATGATCAATGCAGCAATCTTCGGCGCAGGCCGAATCGGAAAAGTCCACACCCATAACATAGCGAGCTTGCCGGGAGTCGCTTTGCGTTACGTGGTGGACGTTAACCCGGACGCGGCGGCCGAACTCGCCGGGACATACGGCGCAAAACCGGCGACCATCGAGGCGGCGCTCGGTGATCCCGGAGTCCATGCCGTAGTCATTGCAACGAGCACCGACACCCACGCCGATCTAATCCAGCGGGCCGCCGCTGCAGGTAAGGCGATCTTTTGTGAAAAACCGGTGGATCTCGCGCTGGAACGGGCACGCCTCTGCGCTGAATCTGTGACGAGGGCGGGTGTTCTGTGCGGCATCGGTTTTCAACGCCGCTTCGATCCCACCTTTGCGGCGCTAAAAACCCGTCTCGACGCTGGAGAAATCGGCGAGCCGGAGACTCTATTGATCACCAGCAGAGATCCCGGCCCGCCTCCCGTGTCCTACATCAAGGTCTCCGGCGGGATTTACAAAGACATGCTCATTCACGATTTCGATCTCTTCCGTTGGATTCTCGAGGATGAAGCCATCAGTATCCATGCCACCGGGAGCTGTCTGGTGGATCCGGCCATCGGCGAGGCGGGCGATGTTGACACCACTGCGGTAACCATTCGAACCCGCAAAGGCCGGCTCTGCCAGATCAACACCACTCGACGCGCCGCCTACGGCTACGACCAACGCTTCGAAGTGCTGGGCAGCGCCGGCATGCTCCAGGCAGGAAACCCGCGCCCTACTGAAGTAACTGCTTCAACAAAGGGTTTCGTCAGCACCGATATACCAGAACCGCTCTTCTTCGACCGCTACCGCGTTGCTTTTGCGGCGGAGATGAAATACTTCTTCGATGCTGTTGGAAGCGGCAAATCAGTCCGTACAGACATTCATGATGGCGTGAAGGCGCTCGAACTCGCCGAGGCAGCCACACTCTCATGGCGCGGGCAACGGGTTGTCGAGTTGGATGTTTGACAACCCGTTCCAAGCGCCGCCGTTCTCGGCACAATCGGCGCGAAAAGTGAAGCTGGCCTTGGAGCGTGGCGGTCCAAGAAATCAAGGCCCGAGCACTTGTTTCAGAAGAGCGTCAAAAGGTCGTGTGGTGGGGCGGTAATCTGCCAGGCATGTGTCAGATGCCAAATTAAATGCGACTGGCCGTGATTTTTGCCAAATTTGGTGCGACTGAGCGTTCCACATTATTTGCGACTACAAGTCGAGGATGCTGAAACGGCCAGTTTGGGATAGTGCCGTGAGTCGGCTATGATCGGCCAGTGGGAAAAGCTATTTACGCCATCGACGCCTTTCCTGATGACGCCCAGCTCTGGCGAATGGATTGGATTGGCGGCGTTGCGTATAATGCGAGTGTTCCAAGCGAATCGCTCATCGACGTTTGTCTGGCGCGGCTTCCCAAGGGCGAAACGAATCCCCTAAGAGGGTGTTTGAAAAGTTGGCGTATGTCTTGAAAGAGCGCTGATCCGGGCCAGAGGGACCGTACGATGAGCACTCGATTCTACGATACTGACCTGACCGACGCGGCGTGGGCTTTTGTTGCGCCAGTTCTGCCGGCGGCGCGAGCGGGCGGGCGACCGCGCACCACCAACCTTCGTGCCGTCCTCAACGCCATCTTTTACCTCCTGCGGACAGGTTGCCAGTGGCGACTGTTGCCACGTGAATTTCCACCGTCTGGCACGGTCTACCATTATTTTCAAGCCTGGCGAAACTCCGGTGCGTGGGTCCATCTACATCGAGTGCTCTACGAGCAGGCCCGCCGTCACGCCGGACGGGCAGCTTGTCCATCGGTGGTGATTATGGATGGCCAATCGGTCAAGACGACCGAGCGTGGTGGTGCTCGTG
>DASXIK010000169.1:0-3320 GCA_036498025.1 Chthoniobacterales bacterium | reverse complement strand
CAACAGCGATCCCAACTGCGAGCTCGGCCATGCCGCACTCCAGCAAGCGATCGCGGCAGATTACTCGCAAGCGGCAGCGCTGACGGAGCTTTTTGCGGGCTGGATGCCGGCCTGCCTGGACAGCGCCGCGGGAGTGGCCGGCGCCAGCAATATTGGCGCAGCGCCGGGCTCAGTGGGCGGCGGCGGAGCAAGCACCGGGGACGTCTGCTCGGTCTGCCGTAACAATCACTCCATCCAGGTTCCCTGCTCGGGTCTGAACAGTTATCTTAGGAGTCATCCCGGGGATACTGCCGGTGCGTGTGAAGTCACGGCCAATACCAACCGTTAGGCGATTTCCCTCGCTCCTGTCATTGCCAAAAACTCCGCACTGACGCTGTCTTGATCCCGCCGCCACCGTCAGCCACTTAAGATCCGCTCGACCGCGATGGTGGCCGTCATAACCAGAGCAAGTCCACACGCCGGGATCAATCCGGAAGGCGTCGGTTCGTCCTGGCGCCGGGTCAACATCGGGTTGGTGGCTGGTCTTGTCGTAGCCGCCCTCCTCACCAACCAGGTCCTGATTGGGGGAACCCGTCTCCTCTTCGCTTTCCCCAGCTACGGCCTGCTGGCTCTCGCTGGTTTGCTGGGATTGCTCGCCATCCGCGGGACAAAATCCCTGCCGGACCCGATCTGCCTGGCCAGCACCGTGGCCTTCCTCGGTTACATCCTGGTCCGGGCCGGTTTTTCTCCCGTCCACTACATCGCGCGCTTCGACACCTATTCGGTGATGGCCGCCCTGATCGTGTATTTCCTGACCGCGATGGTCCTGACCGAAGCCAGGCTACGACTGCTTATCCTCGCGTGTTTGTTGGCGGCCGGCCTGGCGCATGTCATCGTCGGCGCTCTGCAGTTTCGCAACGGCGATAACTGGATGCCGATATCGTTCCTCCAACGGTTTGATTACGGGCACCGCGCCAGCGGATTCTACATCTGCCCGAATCATCTCGCCGGCCTGCTCGAGGTGCTTGGCGTCTTCGGCTTGAGCATCACCTTTTGGAGTCGCTTGCCGGTGTGGGCGAAACTTCTCACCGGTTACGTGACCATGGCGTGCTACATCGGTGTGGTGTTGACCGCCAGCCGGGGCGGTTATCTCAGCGTCATAACGAGTCTGCTGGTCTTTGCCGGACTGAGCCTGCGCATTGCCGGAGCCACCCCGCCCGGCCTGCGTCTTCGCCTCATTGTGGGAGTCTCCGTGCTGGGCGCCCTGGCGGCCGGAACCATCTTCCTGGTTATCCATAAGAGCGATTATTTGAGCGATCGCACGGGGCAGATCGTCGATAACAAGAACATCCGTTTGGATCTGTGGCGGGCCGCCTTACAACAGTGGCATCTAAGCCCATGGATCGGCACGGGAAGCGGCACCTACCTGTTTTATGGCCGGCAGTTTCGCACCGACGCCGTGCTGGTCGATCCGGTTTATACGCATAACGACTATTTGCAGCTGCTGGCCGAGTATGGCCTGGCGGGCGGGGCCGCGTTCCTGCCCTTCCTCCTGCTTCATCTTCGCCGGGGCTTGATTACTGCGCGAAAAATCGGGCCGCGCCGCATCGCGGCATCCCATAGGCTATTAAGCAACGCCATGGCCTTGAATCTGGGTGCCTTTGCAGCTGTGGCTGCCTACTGCACGCACTCTGTCTTTGATTTCAATCTTCATATCCCGGCCAATGCGCTCCTCTTGGCTTTCGCTTTCGGCATTCTGGCCAATAGCGGAGTAGATCCAGGCAGCCATGGAGAAAAGCGACGCTGGGGGATGTTCCTCGGAGGAGGCATTCTGCTGGCGGTCTCCGCTGGTCTCGGCGCGCAGACGGTGCGGCTCATGCCCGGCGAATTTTATTCGGAGCAGGCGCGGACCGCGCTGCGCGATCATCGTCCCCTGCCGGCCCTCGCTTCGGCTCTCCACGGCCTTGAATTCGAGCGGGAAAATCCGCACCTGTACTATTACCTGGGACGCGCGCGCGTTTTAGCCGGGGAGCAGCAAACCGATGCGCGGGCGCGCGCTTCCTTTCAACTGGCCGCTCTGCCCGCCTACGAATCGGCGCTCGCGCTCGCGCCTGCGGATGAGACCTATTGGCTGGAACTCGCCTTCACTCTCGATTCGCTGGAGCGATTCCCCGAGGGAGAATGGATGTTCTACCAGGCCCGCCAGTTGGATCCGAGATCCCCCGCTATCCGGCAGTATTACGAAGCGCATCTAAACCAGTGGAGAGGCGAGAAGGCTTCGTCCGAAATTGAGAGACCCGATCCGCACTCATAGGATCAAGGCAGAAAATGTAACGATTACAATGGCACCAAAAAAACATTGCCCGGGAGAGGCGTTCCTTTTACTCTTGATTCCCCATTCTTCTCGGATGGACTGGCTTTTTTCCCTCTTTTTCAATGAGTAATCTGACGGCTTTTCAACGCGCGCTTCTGCTTCTTTGCACGGCATTTATGCTTGGCCAACCGGCCCTGCTTCGCGCCCAACAGGCGATATCTGCCACGCCTTCCTTTACTTTCGCAGCCATCTCGGCCACCGACACGGAGAGCAGCGCGCCGGCGCCCGTGCCCGCCAAAGATCTCGGAACGGGAATTTTCTCTCCTTTCCCTTTCAAGGTTTCGGTCTCCGTCGGCATCGGCTACGACGATAACGTCACCACTTCGACGGCATTCAAGCAGGGGTCGGGGTTCACCAATGGAAACATTGCCCTCAGCTACGATTTCGGAGACGCCCGCACTCAACTCAGCCTCGAGGCGGGAGTGGGCGGCACTTATTACTGGGAGAACGTTAGCGTCCCCGGCGCCTCGATCAATGATTACGATATTTCGACTTCCCTGAAACTTACGGCCTATTACAAGGCGTCACCGCGGCTCGGCCTGACCATGGTGGACTACGTGGCCTATCAGACCGAGCCGGACTTCAGCATCGCCCAAGGTTCCAACCAGCGCAGCGGCAATTACTTTTTCACCCAGGATAAATTCACCGCGAATTATAACTGGGCGCCCCGATTCGCCACGGCCACGAGTTATACGCTGGTCGCGCTCCATTACGACGATATCAACCCGGGCTTTTTTGACGATCGATGGGAGAACACGTTCGGTAATGAGTTCCGCTTCTTGCCTTCGGTCACAACCACCCTGGTGGCTGAGTACCGCTTTCAAATCGTCACCTACGAATACGTCCAGCGCGATTCGAACACTCACTTTGCCCTGGGTGGCTTCGACCATAGCTTTAATCCGCTTTTCAACGTTTCCTTCCGCGCTGGCGCCCAGTTTCGCCAATACAAAGGAAATTTTGGCGGTGA
>DASXIK010000168.1:0-2056 GCA_036498025.1 Chthoniobacterales bacterium | reverse complement strand
CCGACAGTTTACGCTCATCTACATCGTCTCTGACGAGCGCGACGTGATCCGCCTGCGCACGAATTACAGGAACGAGGACATCTATCTTTACCACACGACGGCTTCGCCGGACCGGGCGCGCGGGCGGTTCCTCGAATATGTACGTTCCATCAACGCGCTGCGCACCCAACCGCGTTGGTATAACGCCATCACCACCAACTGCACCACAGCCATCCGCGACCAGCGTCCGAGCGGTGAGCGCGTGCCGTGGGACTGGCGGATCCTGCTCAACGGCAAAGCTGACGAATTGTTGTATGAACACGGAGCCTTCGTGACCGGCGGCCTGCCTTTTGCTGAACTCAAGCAGCGCAGCCTCATCGATGACCGCGCTAAAGCGGCCGACGCGTCACCAGATTTTTCGCAGCTTATCCGTGTCGGATTGCCCACACCCGGAATCGTGCAATAAACAGCATCACGTTACGCCGCGAGCGTGACGTAGGCCTAAAGTCCCATAGTCCGCTGCGCAGTGGTGAGATAGCTTTCTCCTATCGTGGCGCTTTCATCCAGCGACTTCACCTTATGAAGTAGCACATAGATCCTCCCAAGCCACAATCCGAGATCAACCATGAAAACATTTCTGAGATTCAACGATTCTTTCACTCGCCCCGCGACTTTTGGCCTTGCTCTGGCCATCATCATCTTCGCCTCGGGTTGCGCGAGCACGCCGAGCGGGCTGCCGCGACCGCTGCCCGACCGGGAGGCACGAATGAAGAATGGATACCTCTACTACCTGGATGGCGCCGGTGGCGGCACCGCAAAGAAGAACTGGGCCGGAGGTGTCAAGGCAGGCCTGCTCGCAGCGGGATATCCCGGCGCGGGCGAGATGTTTTCATGGGAAACGGGTAAGGGAATCCTGGCGGATCAGGATGCCAGCGATGCTTACAAGAAGGCCAAGGCCCACGCGATGGTGCAGGAAATCTTGCGGCAGGTGCAGGCGTTCCCCAAAGCTCCAGTGGACATTCTTGGTTTTTCGGCGGGCACGGCCGAAGCTATCTTTGCTCTCGAGGAACTGCCCGAGTCGGTGAAGGTTGAGCGTGTGGTGCTTCTCGGCGCGTCGATCAGCCGGGACTATGACCTTACGAAGGCGCTAAAACGGGTCCGGGGTCATCTGTATCTCTACACCTCAACCAAGGATATGATGCTCGGCTTTCTCATGCCATTCACGGGAACTGCCGACCGGAAATTCGATGACCACGGCGCTGGGATCACGGGCTTTGTCCTGCCAGCGGGTGCCACCGCCGAAACGCGGAAACTCTATGCCGACAAGATTGTCACCATCCCCTGGACCAAGAAACTCGAAGCCGACGGTGACTACGGGCACCATTTCAATAACATCAACATGGAATTCATCCGCGACCACGTCGCCCCCTTGCTGATGGGCAAGTCAGTTCCCGGGCTTCGCAAATGATTTGCCAGGAAATTGCCTTTGTCTGCGCTAAAGCGGCCGACAAAGATCCGGCGTTTTCCGCGCGCATCCGGGAGGGCTTGCCCGAACAAGCTACGCCCTCCGGCGAGGAAACAGGTCGTTAACTTCGGTTTTGGCGTTATAGGACTAAAGTCCAATTTCCGATTTTCGCCTGGCCCGCTAATCTCAACGCGCATGTCCCTCACCGCATGCGGACGAGAATTGCAAACGAGCGACGTTCAGACTCGTCAGGCGAGACATGCGTTCAGCGGCAATGCGAAATCCGTACAGCTGCTGGTTGTGTCGATTTTCGCTGTGTCCCGGTCACGGGGCCAGCCAATGCAAGCAAGCACGAACACAAAACTAAACTAAACCTATGAACATCATCAGCCTCATTATTGAAGTAATCAGCGGTGCAGTGGGGGGCAACGTGGCGGGTGCAGCCATGAAAGAAAATAGTCTGGGAACAGTGGGGAATTCCATCGCCGGAATTGTCGGCGGCGGCTTGGGAGGCACAATCCTCCACATGGTAATGGGAACCGCGGCGGCCGGCGGCGGCGGTCTCGACCTGCAGAGCATCCTGGCCAACGTGGGCGGCGGCGGGGTGGGCGG
>DASXIK010000167.1:0-3042 GCA_036498025.1 Chthoniobacterales bacterium | reverse complement strand
GCAATCTCCCGGCCGGGCGCGCGTGCCCGTCGCCGCGCTCCTTTACGCTCGCCGATGATCAGGGCGCTTCCGAGAAAGAGCACGGCCAGACCCAGCGGCCATTCATACCGCTCGATGGGGCGCCGGGCCAGGCGCACATCGATCTCGGCGCCTTTCATTTTGCTGAGGCCGTCGGAGACCAGTTGGTGCATGGTGCTCGGCCCATTTTCCAAATGCAGGTAGAAGCCCCCGGCGGTCTGCGCGATTTCCTTAAGACGTTGCTCATCGAGCTTGGATTTCACGACCTGGCCGCTCGAGTCTTTGACGAAGGCGCTTTGGGTGTCGTCACTCTTGAGGGGAATCAGTGATCCCTGGGGCGTGCCCACCCCAATGGTGAAAATGCGGACGCCCGCATCAGCCGCCGCCTTGGCCGTTTTTACGGCATCGCCGCTCAATTCTTCGCCGTCGGTCAAAATGACCAGGGCGCGATTTCCCGTGGCGCTCTTTCCGTAGGTCTTGTCCGCCAGGGAAATGGCTTCGGAAATATTGGTGCCGCCTTCGGGAATCGTTTCCGTGTTCAGGTCATTAATCCCTTCCACGACGGCGTCGTAATCAATGGTAAGCGGCGCCTGCACAAAGGCGCGCCCGGCAAAGGCGATCAAGCCCGCGCGATCGCCCTGCAGCTGATTGATGAGATCCTGCGTGGCCAGCTTGACCCGCTCCAGCCGGTTAGGCGCAACATCGTTCGAAAGCATGCTGCGCGAGGTGTCCACGGCGATGAGCAAATCGATGCCTTTGCGCCGCGCTTCTTCAAACTCATAACCCCAGCGCGGCAGCGCCAGGCTAACGATAGCTAGGGCGAGCGCAGCCAGTTGCAGGGCGAAACGCAGATAGCGGCGCGCGCGATCGACCTTGCCGGTCAGCTCGGGAACAAGGCGCGGAGAGACGAAGGCCTGCAGTCGTTGAGCGCTTCTGCGCTCAGCGCGCGCGAAAAGAAAAACGAGCAGGGGCAGGCCGAGAAGGGCCCAGAACCATTGCGGCGCGCCGAAACTCATTAATGCGACCTCTTCATCACGGCAGCTTTTTCCAGACGGTTTGAGACAACACCAAGAGCGCGATCAGGAGACCGCCACCGCCCATGATGCAGAAGGGAAAAAGGTCGCGGTACTCCTGGTATTTCTTCACGCTCACGGTCGACTTCTCCATCTTGTCGATGTCGCCATAGATCTGCTCCAGTGATTTTGTGTCGGTCGCGCGGTAGAACTGGCCATCCGCGATCTTGGCCACCTCGCGCAATCCCGCTTCATTGAATTCCACCGGCTGCCTTTCGTAGCGGATACTCCCATCCATGTCTGTAACCGGTCCGCGTGCCGTAAAGATAGGGGCAAGGGCGATGCCGTTGGTGCCGGCCCCAATGGCATAGAAGTGAATCTTCAAGGCCTTGACCGCTTCGGCGGCGGTATTCGGGGGAATTTTACCGGCGTTGTTTTCCCCGTCGGTCAAAAGAACAAGCGCGCGACTCTTGGAATGCTTGTCGTTCAAGCGATTGGCCGCTGCCGCCATGGCCGAGCCGATGGCCGTGCCGTCGTCCACCAGGCCGATGCGGACGCGATCCAGGTTTTGGATCAGCCAATCGTGATCAAGGGTCATGGGACTAACAACATAGGGCCTGCCGGCGAAGGCAATAATACCGATGCGATCGTTAGGCCGGCCCTCGATAAATTTGCGGGTGACCTCGCGGATGGCATCCACGCGGGTGGCTTGTTCGAGGCCGATGGTGAAGTCCTTGGTCAACATCGAACCGGAAACATCCAGCACGAGCATGATGTCGATGCCGCTGGCTTCCACCTGGCTCAGGGTCTTGCCGAGTTGGGGCCGGGCCAGAGCGACGAGCAACAGGGCCAGAGAAGCCAGCAGGAGGCTGCGCAATATCCGGCCGGCCCGTGAGGTGCTGCGTTTTCCCAGGGCGGCCAGCGTGGCCGTCGACGAAAAGAGAAGAGCGGCCGCGGCTCCTCGCTGACCTCTTAGGTAGGCGAGGAGCGGAATGGCCAGGAGCAAAAGCAGCAGCCAGGGATGAGCGAAGGTCAGCGCCGTGTGCGCGGGCCACCAGTCAGACAGTTGCATAGGCCACCTGCCCTCCTTCCACGAACCGTGTAGCTTCTTCGAGGAGAAGACGGCTGTCGCTCACAGTCGCCTCGTAGCGCGCAAATTTGATCAAGTCACAGCGATTCAGAAAATCTTCCAGGAGCCGTTTTTCTTCCTCGGAGAAATGTCCTTCCCGTTTCAAGCGCTCGAGAAACTCGACCGACGTCTGGCGAGTCACGGGAAGACCATATTGGTCGGCTACATAGCTTCGCAGAATGTCGGAGACGCGAATGCTGAACTGATAAGGATTGATCGTGTCAATCTCCAGGCTCGCGCGCTGCAGGGCTTCCAGGGCGCGATCGCGCGGCAGCTGCGGCGGGACGGTTCGCCGCCGAGCCCGCGCCATCAGCCACCAGATGAATCCGCCGATCAGCGACAAGATGACGAAGGCGCCCGCGAACACCATCCATGTCGGAATCAGCGAGTAGCCGACCGGCGGCGCGATGTCGTGGAGTTCTTCCACCAGCAAAAGCGTAAGAGGCGAGGGGAACATGCTCGTTAACGAATGGCCAGGCGGCGCTCCCGCTGTTTGAAAAAAGAGCGCAAGGCCGGAAGGTAATTCTCACCGGTGCGCAGCGCGATCGTATCGATGTTATGCCGGCGCAACGTCTTCAGCAGATCGGCTTCCTGCTTTTGCGCGAGATCATTGAAACGCGTCCGGATGGCGCGATCTCCGGTGTTGATCTCAATTTGCTCACCGGTCTCCGCATCCTCCAGCGTGATGATGCCGATGTTGGGAAAAAAAGTCTCCCGCTCGTCCTGAATTTGCAAGGCGATGAAATCATGCCGGCGTCCGGTTACCGCCAGGGCTTTGGAAAAATCAGGCGCCTGAAAATCGGAGATGAAGAAGACTACCGCGCGCCGCGTCACGATCTTGTTCAGGTAATCAATGGCCATGGCAGGTTCCGTGCCGCGTCC
>DASXIK010000166.1:0-5177 GCA_036498025.1 Chthoniobacterales bacterium | reverse complement strand
TATGCCGGCGATGGACGGGGCGATACTAGCCCAGGGGTTCTCTTGAAACAAGGGTCGCGCGTGGCGCGGACGCCGCGGCGCGGCGCCTCAATTTATGGGCGCGATCTCGATGTGACCGAGAGCGGCTCGGCCGTCTCCAGGTTCTTCACCACCGTGCTGAGGTAAACTGACTCCGGGTAGAGCGCCTTGTACTTGGTGATCTCGCCCCGGTTCAGAACACTGAAACCATAACGCTCGAACATTTTCTCCCCACGGCGGCTCTCGAAGGTGACGATCTGCCCATAGACCCTCTTCTCTCCACAGCGATACAAATAACTCAGATACGCGCTCATGAGCGCGCGCGTGGTCGACATCTTGCGCGCTTCCGGCAGAAGGTTGATGTGGAAATGCGGAACGCGGCGGGGCCGGGCCGGCACCTCGCGCCAGCCATGCATGACCGTCCAGCGGATAAAACGCCGGGAGCGCTCGTTGTAGCGCGGATAGCGGCCGATGACCTTGAAAAAAAGCGAAACGTTCTGCCAGAAAGCGTAGAGCTGGTTGCGCAACGGTTTGCGGGAGCCGAGCAGATAACCGCAAAGCTCCCCGTCCTGCCCTTCCACCACGAAAGAGGATTCCGGTTCCCAGTCCGTGTAATAAGTCGTCAAAAAATCCGCGAACAATGCGCGGTCACCGTAAACCGGATCGATCGGTTCCCCCAGGAAACCGGTCTCGCAGCACAATCTCCGGACCTCCGCGCGGTCGGAAGGCCGATAACTTCGAATGGTATAAGGTAGTCCGTTTTCCATCATTTCCTTCGGTAGCTTGCGCAAACCTCGCGGTAAATGCAAAAGAGTTGCTCAAAAACCTTTGGCCAACTGTAGGACTGTGCGGCCAAATCTGACACGGTCTCGCCGGTCACAGCGTGGTGGTCGAGGCTAAAGCGTTCAATCGCCTCGGCCAGCGCTGCGGGCGAGTTCTCCCGCGCCCAGGCTTCCTGCGCGTGCAGGATGATCCGATCCATATAACTGCCATGAATGCCGACCACGGGCGTGCCGCAAGCCTGGCTCTCCAGGGCCACGAGCCCGAATGTTTCCTGCACGCCCGGGTGCACAAAAAGGTCCGCGGCGCGATAGTAACGGGCTAAATCCCGCGAGTCCGTGCAATATTGGATCCAGCTCACGCAAGCGCCGCGGCGCTGCAGTTCGATCAATCCATCGCGTTCCGGGCCATCGCCCACCACGAGGAGATGGAAGCGGCCGGGCTGCTGGCGCTCCACTAAATCGAAAGCCGCGAACAACGTCTGCGTGTTCTTGTCTTTGGATAAACGGCCGGCGTAGAAGAGCAATTGCTTGTCGTTAGGCAGACCCAGCGTCCGGCGCGTGTCTGCGCGATCATCCGGCTCGGGCCGGAAGATGTCGGTGTTTACCCCCAGCCTGACCAGCCGCGCATTGGCCACGCCCCATCCGCTCAACACCTGCGCCAACGGCTCCGACGGGACCAGCGTGGCTTCAAACCGGTTGTACAGATTGCGCACGTAGCGCTGCGCGAAATCCATCACCGCCTCCGAGGCGGTGCGCCCCAGATACTTGGTGGTGCTGCGCAGATAGGCCTCCGGAAAGTGGGAGTGATAAAATCCGACCACCGGAATTTTCAGAGCAGCGCCGGAGGCGATCGCTTTCCAGGCGATCTGATAGGGATCGCTGGATTCGATGATATCTGGGCGTTCGCGTTCCAGAATTTCTTCGACCGCGCGCAGGTTGAGCAAGGCACGATAGCGCGACGTCCGCGAGAGCAAGGGCGAATGAATGGAATAGATGCGCGACCTGCCTTCCCCGGTCCGTTCACTCCTCGCTCCCGGAACAATCAGGATATGTTCGTCCCCGGGCGAATGTTGTTCGATAAAGCCGATCTTTTCGTGCACATACCGTTTTACCCCGCCGCTGAGCGGGGAATAAAACTGCGTGAGATCGCAAATCTTCAAGGAAGGCGACGGCGTCTAGCCACGGATTAACACAGATGGGACACGGATTAGAGCAGTCATGGCAAGAATCCTTCCCTTATCTGTGTGAATCTGTGTTCATCTGTGGCTGGTCTGGTCTGCCTTCTTCAGGCAGCCGGCCTTCGGCGATCGGCATTCGGCAATTGGCATCAGCCGTCGAGATGGCTCAAGTAGCGTTCCGCTTCCAGGGCCGCGGCGCAGCCCTCTCCGGCGGCCGTGACCGCTTGTTTATAGATGCGATCAGAAACATCCCCGGCCACAAAGACCCCGGGGTGTCTGCTCTCGACCAGATGGTGGGCCAGGAGATAACCGTCCGGATCCATCTCCAGTTTGCCCCGGAAAGGTTTGGTGTTGGGGTCATGACCGATGGCCACAAAGACGGCCGCCACCGGCAGTTCCTTTTCCTGGTTCGTCTGAATGTTACGCAGAGCGATCGCGCGCATTTCCCCTTTTTCGTCCGCAAGGTATTTCGTTACCACCGTGTTCCAGAGCGGCTCGATCTTGGGATTAGCCAGCACCCGTTCGGCCATGATCTTTGAGGCCCGCAGCACGTTGCGCCGGTGGATCAGGTAAACTTTCGAGGCAAAGCGAGTCAGAAAAACCGCCTCCTCCGCGGCAGAATCGCCTCCCCCGACCACGCAGACCGGCACATTCTTATAGAAGGCCCCGTCACAGGTCGCGCATGACGTCAGTCCGTGGCCAATCAACTTCTGCTCGTTCTCCAGGTTCAGATGGCGCGCCGAAGCGCCGCTGGCCACGATCAAAGCCTGCGTCTCCTGCCACGCACCATCCACCTTAACGCGGATGTTCTTGTTGCTCAGATCCAGATCTTCGGCCTCAGCGTAGGAGAAGCGAGCGCCAAACTTCTCGGCCTGCTGATGCATGTTAAACATCAATTGCGGCCCGTCGATCCCGTCCGGAAAGCCCGGGTAATTTTCCACCAGCGTGGTCGTGGAAAGCTGCCCTCCTGGGTGCCGCCCCTCCAGCACCAACGGGGACAACCTGGCGCGCGCCGCGTAGATGGCCGCAGTCAGCCCCGCGCAGCCGCTTCCCACAATGATCACTTTCTCCATGGGTAAACTTAGCATGCCGCGCAAGGGCGCACGAGGTGACTTTGTCGCGGAGCAGGCACTGGCGTAATCTGCGGCATGCCGGAACTGGCGGAGGTGGAATGGCATCGCAAACAATGGGATCCCGGCGTGGGGCAACCGATCGTGGCCGTCGACTTGCACGCGCATACCCGCGTCTTCCGCGAAACCAACACGAGAAAACTCCGGCAATGCCTCCTCGGCCAGCGGCTGATGCAATCGGTAGCCCGGGGCAAACGCATGCTCTTTCGATTTTCGGACGATAGCTGGCTCGGCCTGCATCTCGGTATGACCGGTAGTCTGCGCGTGGAAGCTGCGCGTTTCGTTCCCACCCGGCATGATCATCTTGTTCTTTTCCAGCAAACAAGGTCCCTGGTGTTCCGGGACGCGCGTCAATTCGGCCGGGTCCGATTTCACCATGGACCGGGCGAACCAGCCTGGTGGCGTAGCGACGTGCCGGAGATCGGATCAAAGGGTTTTGATGCCGCTTTCCTGATCGCTTTTCTGGAGAGACACCGGAAAGCGCCGATCAAGGCGGTGTTGCTTCGGCAGGAGGGTTTTTCGGGCGTCGGAAACTGGATGGCTGACGAAATTCTGTGGCGGGCGAAGATTCCGCCGAACAAAGTCACGGGCAAACTGACCGCCGCGCAACAGGGTAAGCTTTTGCGCGAGACGAAATTTGTGGCCAGGCATTCGTTAGCCACTCTCGGCCGTGATTATTCCGACCCGCCGCGCACCTGGCTGATTCACGAGCGCTGGAACAGGGAGGGCGTTTGCCCAAAGCATCGGACACGGTTGCGACGCGCCACCATCGGCGGCCGCACCACCGCATGGTGCACGACCTGCCAACGGTAATCGTCCAGGAAAGTGGACGTGACACCACATCCCACCTTTCTACGCGCGAATGGAGACTCCTATGGAGTGAAGCCCGGCCGTGCCCGAGTAGGGACCCCTGTCTGAGTCCCAGACCTGGACTTTTCCCTTCCCGTCCGTTGCCCGCACCACGATCGTGTATTCCCCCAGTTCATCCGGCATCCAGCCGTCATGAGCGCTCCACAAAGACCAGGCCAAGTCGCCGCCCGCATAATAGATGTCCGCTTCAGTCCACGTTCTGCCGGCATCGAAACTCAGTTCCACTTTGGAAATCCCGCGATCACCTCCGTAGGCCACACCTTTCACTTCGATCGGGCCATTTTGCGCCCCTAGGGAAAGCACGGCCCAGTTGTCGGGCACATCGATGCGCGACCGGGTGGGCGTGATAAAGTCCGGGCCCCACCCCTGTTTCTCGTAAAATCCCTTGGCATCCTCGCGGGCGAGTTCGATTCGCGTCAGCCACTTGACGTGCTTCTCGCCGAAATAACCGGGCACGATCATGCGCATCGGGTAACCGTGGCGGTGCGGCAGGGGCACGCCATTCATTTCGTAAGCCAGCAGGGTGGTGGCTTCCATGGCTTTTTCGAGCGGAATGGTGTCGGTATAATTATCGACCCCGTGCATCCGGACCCTGGTGGCGCCGGAAAGCGGCGTGACCTGATCAAGCAAATCGTGCAGCGGAATACCTCTCCAGACCGCGTTACTCATCAATCCCGCATCCAGCCCGTTGCTAATGCACATCAGGGTTGTCTCCTGCTCGACCGACGGAAAACCCTGCAATTCCGCCAGCTGATAAATCAGTTGGTTCCGAACGAGCCCGTCAATTTGCAGGCGCCAGAGCGATACATCGACCTTTGGGTCAACCACGTTTTTCGTGACGCAATAAAATAAGTCGTTAGGCGTAATCGGCTGAACACCGCTGCCTTTATATTCCGTGCCGTCGTAACTGAAGGAGGCCACGCGATAGAGCCGGCGCAAGAGTCCCGCGCCGCCCCCGGCCAGAATCAGACCGAGACCCCCGAGGAGCAAGGCGCGCCGTCCGATTGGCGGAGTAAAGTCCTCTTCGGCGTCATCGGGCGCCCCGTGCGCAGGCATGAGCAATTCGCAACAACCGGTCAGGGTTCTCTCAAAGACGAGCAGGCTGAGGATCAAACCCACCAGGGTGATAAAGCGCGCCACGTTAATGTGGAATCCGCGATAACTCGTGCCCAGGACCGGCCAGAGGATGACGACCAGCG
>DASXIK010000165.1:0-3934 GCA_036498025.1 Chthoniobacterales bacterium | reverse complement strand
GGCACCTCTCCGGTGAGCGCATACCAGAGTGTCACACCCAATGAATAGATATCCGACCGGGCATCGGCCGGCCGGTTCCCGAATTGTTCGGGGCTGGCGAAAGAGGGCGTCCCCACGAACCCTCCATGGGTCAGGTCCGTTTCACCTGCACTGTTCGTGATCTTTGCGAGACCGAAATCGATCACTTTAACCTCCATCCTTGTTTTCCCTGATCCAGAGTGAGCGAGCATAATATTGCCTGGCTTCAAATCGCGATGGACCAAACCCTGGGCCGCGGCACCGATGAGTGCTTCTGTGACCTGGATGGCGATTTCAACGGCCCGGTCGGCGGGAATAGGACCCTCCCGCCTAACGAGGGCTTCCAGTGTTTCGCCCTCGATCAATTCCATCGCGTAGTAGCAGCGATCGATCTCCCGGGAAGCGCCGAACTGAAAAATGCCGGCTACGTTCGGATGCTTCAGGGCCGCAGCCGCCCGCGCCTCCCGCAGAAAACGCTCGCGCACCGCCTGCGACTTTCCCGCTTCGGCCGGTGTCTCGACGACTTTCAAGGCCACGGCACGATGCAGCAGCCTGTCCATGGCGCGATAAGTCACGCCCATCGCTCCACTTCCGAGCTCCCACAAGGAACCGTCCTCGTGGCGCGCAATTTCGAAATCGCCAAACGCGCGCGAATCAACCCGCGTGATGGACTCTGCGGCCGGTCCATTCAACCCGCCGCGCAACAAACAGGCAACGCATTCGCCGTTCGCGTTTAAGGTCGCGTGGCAAGTCGAGCAGACCGCCACCGAGATTGACAGTGCCCCCATCGTTTCGCGCCTCAGCCGGTCGTCAGTACTCGCAGCAGTTCGCGCAATTCCCCTTCGACTTCCGCGTCCGTGTCCACCGTGCGCCGAACCTGGGCACGCAATGTTTCCCGGTAGCGCGCCCGCAATCTCGTGACATTGCTGCGCAGAGTGGAGGCCTGGATTCCCAGTCGGCGCGCCAGGTCGGCGTAGGCCGGCAGCGGATCGGCGCCGCCGGTGAGAAAAATTCTCAACTCCTGGAAGAGTTTCTCCTGGCCCTCGGCTTTGTAAAAACGGGAGAGTTGTTCGAGGCTTTCCCTAACGAGTGTATCAGCCCAGGTCTGCTCGAACACTCGGTCTTCGCCGGTCCCTGGCGCCGTGCCTAATTGTGATTGGAAAAGCGATTCCGCGTCCGTTATCTGGTTCTCGTTCAATGGCAGGAGTTCGTGTCCGCCTCCACGCTTGAGCGCATGAGCATGGTCATATGCGCTGGCCATGAAATTCTTGAGAGAGGCGAGCAGGAATGAGCGGAACCTGCCTTTTTCGCGGTCGGCGCGGGCGTAGATTTTTCGTTCGATAAGAAACGCGAAGAAATTTTGCGTCAGGTCCTGGGCATCGTGCACGGAGTACCCACGGCTGCGCACGAAACCGTAGAGGGGCGCCCAGTAGGTCTGGCAAAGTTGAGCCAGAGCGGCGCGTGCGAGTTCCGGTGCGGACTGGCTTTCCCCGGCCGCCACAATCACACTCCAATGCGTCGGAGCAAAAGGATCGCTCATCCTATCGACCGTCACCGTCTCCGAGAGCGGCTGCACCCCATCGGGATAGCAAAATTGACCGGAAAACACAAGCCGCGAGAAAAAAGCTGCGATTTCTTGCAGCACGGCCTTGGAAATCCGTTTGCAAGGGGAAATCGCCATCGCTTTATGAATAACGGATCAGCCGCCGGTTTCCTCGCACGCTTACTCGTTGCGCTCATCGCCGCACTTTGTTTGTGGCAAACTTCACTCGCTTCCGTGTCGGACGCCGTCCCACAGAATATCGGCTCCAATTTGCGCCATCTGCTGGGGCAGGCGGGAGGACGAACGCCGAGAGGCATCACTCCGCTAGAAAATTTGCGATTTCGTGCAGCACGGCCTCTGGAATCCGTTTGTAAAGGGAGAAAGCAATCACTTTTACCCGATCAAAAATAACGAAGGGAAACCACATATGAAAAAAATGAAGAACCAGGCAGTAACAATAGTCGCACTGACAACAGTCTTAAGCGCGCTTGCGCTCGGATCAGCGTTTGCACAACTTTCTTCCAACGCCTCGGTCTTTGCCACCGGGTTGAACAACCCGCGCGGCCTGAAGTTTGGACCGGATGGAAACCTTTACGTCGCTGAAGGTGGAATCGGCGGCACGAACTCGACCGTCGGCTGCTGCGACCAGGCGGCAGGCGTCGGACCCTACACAGGCAGCGTCACTGGTTCGCGTATCTCCAAGATCGATCCTAACGGCATTGTCACGACGGCGGTGGATAATCTTCCGTCCAGTCAGACAAATCCGGATACTGGCAGTCTAATTAGCGGCGCAGCCGATGTCGCCTTTATCGGAGACACCCTGTATGTCTTGCTCGCCGGAGCCGGCTGCTCCCATGGCGTGCCGCAGGTGCCCGCGATGCCCAACGGCGTTATCCGCGTCACTGCAAATGGGACACTCGATTTGATCGCTAACCTAAGCGCGTTTCTGATGGCCTTTCCTGTCGCCCATCCCAATCCTCCCGACTTTGAACCCGATGGAACCTGGTACAGTATGGTCGCGGCCAAGGCTGACGGCAACAATGTAAACTTGTACGCCGTCGAACCAAACCACGGCGAACTGGATGTGATCACCCCGGATGGCCAGATCTCGCGTGTGATCGACATCTCTGCCAGCCAGGGTCACATCGTTCCAACAGCAGTCGCCACGAACAACAACGACAAATTTTACGTGGGTAACCTTGGGACTGATGCCGGAGTATCCAAGATCCTGGAAATCTCAAAGGACGGGCATGTAAGGGTGGTTGCCGAAGGGCTCAACGCCGTTACCGGCGTTGCCTTCGATAGTAAACATCGAATGTACGTGTTGCAGCTGAACGATGGCCCTGGCACCGGTAACGTGGTACGAATGGATCACCCAGACGGCGGGCCTCATGACCGCGACCAGACGGTGATTGCCTCAGGGCTCACCTTCCCCACGGCCATGACCTTCGGCCCGGATGCCCGGCTCTACGTTTCGAATTTCGGCTTTGGCTATCCACTGGACGGCGAAGGGCAGATTCTGAAAATCACAGTTCCGTAGCACTGAGCCTTCAACTAAGAAGATTTCGGCGAATAGCCCATTCGTCCGCCTGGTGGGGCGCCGTAACGCGGGTGACGGAGCGGCCGGGCTTTCAAACTCCGTCGAGCCGACGAATTTCCGTACGGCTAACGAATGGGACGACGCGGAGGTCGTCCCCTCCCAAGAAATCTGGCCTGCGCTACTCAGGCGCGAGGGTCGCAGACGCCGCCGGATCCACTCGCATGGGAACCAAACGCAACGCCGTTCCGACGGTTTCCTCTGCCGGAGCCGAGCCGGCCTCGTGATACTCGGCATCACCGTTGACCTGCCAGAGATCGTAAAGCCTGGTATCGGCCAGAATATTCTCGGTGCACAACATCGCCGTCATCATGGCGTGATCCTGGTTGTTGTACTTGTGCATGCCGTTCCGCCCGACGAGGTGCAGATTCGGAAAATGCCCTTCCAGCTCGCGACGAATGGTCTCGACATGGCTGGCGTAATGATCGTCGTAAACCGGATAGGCTTTTTTCTGCCTAACGACGGTGCCGTCGAGCACATCTCCCTCCTCGGCCAGGCCGATCGCCATCAGCTCACGCTTGGCCAGCTCGATGAGCTCTTCGTCCTTCGACTCCCAGAGCCCGTCGTGTTCAAAACAAAAATACTCCAGGCCATAGCAGGCCTTGTCCGGATCGGGCACCATCTCGGGCGACCAGGAACGGAAGTTCTGGACCCGGCCGACCTGCACACTCGGCTCGTGAATGTAAATCCAATTGTCGTCGAATCTCTGCCGGTCTTTCAGGATGAGCACGACCGTCAGGAAGTCGCGGTATTTCAAGCTCTCCGCCGCCTGCAGC
>DASXIK010000164.1:0-7425 GCA_036498025.1 Chthoniobacterales bacterium | reverse complement strand
CGATCGCTTCCGCTCCGTCCACGGCCGCAGCCCACTCGCCAAGTGTCCTGGCATCCCATTGTACACGGCGGGCAGCGCTTATTTGCGACGATGTTCCGCGTGTCAAAACGACGACTTCGTAACCTCGCGCCACGAGCTGTGGAGTGAGTGATCGGCCAACGAATCCGCTGCCACCGGCCAGAATGATCCTTGGTTTCATCGTAATTCGCCCTCTCCTCGCAAAAACGAAATCTGTGCAGCTGACACCGCCGTTGCCGAGGCGATCGATCGCGCCTCGCAATCGCGAACTTCAGACCTGGAGTTCGTGTCCTCGACAGATGCATTTCGACACGCGTATCCGCACGTAGACGAAGCCTGTTGCGGCGAGACAACGCCCGCAACGTCTTCGCGTAGCGATGCGGGCAGGGCGCCGCAACCAGCGCTCGAGACCATGCCCGCAGCGCTTCGCAACAGCGATGCAGGCGTGGCGAGTGCGCTACCCGGCAACAGAGCCGCCGCTCCGTAGATCATCACCAGAACGACGAAAATTCCGGTGAGTGTGTGGTATCCCGTCTTGTAAAACCAGTTCGTCAGGAAGGGACGGGCGTCGAAGACGGCGAACTGCACGACGAGCCGCGCTGCCCAGAAGATGGCGATGAAAAGACAAAGCGAGCGCGCGGTGGGTTCGCCCGCCGCCATGGCGCCGGCATGCCGAAACGTGAGCAGGGAAAACCCGATGATGACAAAAACAATGAACGATCCGTAGACCCAGAAGAGCCGGCGCAGGAACGGGTGCAGCGTGGCTAGGTTGCTCCGCCAATCCAGCACCCGCGGGACAAGTGCGCTAGCCACGAGAATGGAGAGCTGGAGCGCGGCGGCGAATTGCAGAAGAGTTTTCATAAGGCGCCAAGGGTTTGCATGAAGGGAACGATCACTCGTTCGACAAATGGCGGATGAAAGAGGCAGAAAGCCGGGCCCGCGGTGAGCAGCATGGTAAAGAGCCAGCCGCGGGCGCCTTCGCGAAGGCGGAAACGTTTTCCAATGAAACTGCGCTGCACGACGACACCCCAGCCTTGCAAGAGAAAGTAGGCGGTGGGCAGGCCATAACCCGCGCCGGCTGGAAGAGAGATCACCAGTTCGTGCAGCAACCCGGAAATGAGGAACGCGGTAAGAGTGGCTCGCACCGGCCCAACCGAGCGTGCGAGCGGACGAAAGAAAATGTCGAGCACGAGTTGATTGAAGGCGCCGTTCCATCTTCGGCCCCAGAATTCACTGAGCGATGTCGCTTTGATTGGAGCATTCATGATCGGTTTCGCCTCCACGCCTCCCCAGCGCCAGGCGATGGCCACCAGCTCGAATAATCCGAAGTGCAGAATGAAGATCAGGCCGACCATGCCGATCCAACCCGCGAGGAGATGATTGGGCGCGCGGCGCGCGAGCACAAAGAAGGCGAGCGCGCCGGCGGTGATCTTAATAAGAGAGAAGGCAATCTGGCGCCCGGGTCTCGACGGCTTGGCCGGGGCAGCCGGCCCGAGAAAGGCAACCGCGTCCATCCCCGCCCAAAGGAAGAAGTATCCGGTCAGGCGCGCGAGATGAATCTGCTGATCCTTGGTGCGCCAGAAGGTCAGCCACTTACAGCCGAGAAAGATGGCATAGGCCATCAGCCACATGAAGGCCCACGGGGGCACGCGGTGTTGCGTCGAGAGGGCGAGGGCGGGCAGGATAAGGAGACCGATCCATGGCGCGATCTTGAAGGGGAGGGACGCGCTTCGTCTTGTCCCATTTATTCTTGGGATCTCACAGGCGACATTCCTTCCATGCTCCGGCACCTCGTGGTCGCGCGATTCTTCCTTGTTCGCGGTCGCCGGCGGCGAGGGGACGGACAGGAGATTTTTCATTTTCGGGCAATACCGAGGAGTTTGAGCGCCTTGTCGCCGAGTCGTGCCAGTTTGAGGAGCGCTGGGGTGGGCAGTTTTTCCATCTGCCGATAGGCCGTGTCAGCCAATTCGAAGAAGCTCAGCAGATCGACCAGTCGATCGTGGGTGTACGTGTCGGGGGCTTTGCCTTTGACGGTTTCGGCGATGCATTCGCGCAGGACGTGGGCGGTGGGATCGAGTTCGCGCCGCTTCCGTTCCCCGGCGATGACGCGGAACATTTCCAAGACCTCTTTCATCGATTCGAAATGATCGCGCCGATCGCCCAGGACATGGACGACGCGAACGATGCCCCAGTTTTGCAGTTCGCGGAGGCTGGTGCTGGCATTGGAGCGGGCGATGGCCAGGGTGGCGGCGATTTCGTCGGCCGGGAGCGGCTTTTTGGAGAGGAAAAGGAGGGCATGGATTTGGGCGACGGTCCGGCTGATGCCCCAGCGTGTGCCCATTTCTCCCCAGTGCAGGACGAATTTCTGGGCGATGGGTGAAAGTTTAATCTGGTTCATCAGTTATTTCTGTCTGAACAGAAATTACTGAAATATGACTGCAAAGTCAACCGGGAAGTTCGGGAAATGAGCCCTCGCCTGGGCTCCGGAAAGGGTATGGACGGCGCGCTGCGCCGTCCACTCCGCGCGTGCGATTGTCATCCCGACCTTCCAGGCTCATTTCCGGCCGAAAATTCTCTTTGCAGCCGGGCAATTCCTTCCTATATTTCGCACTCACCGCATCAGGGGCGTTGTGAATAAACGCTGCTTGAGGCGGGTTTTTTGTCGCCTGCGTCCCCCCGACGAGGTGGCTTCAATTGGAACGAACATGCCCACTATTAATCAGCTGATTCGCAAAGGACGCCGCAAGGTGAAGGTGAAATCAAAGTCACCGGCCCTGACGAATTGCCCGCAGCGCCGCGGCGTCTGTGTGCAGGTCATGACCCGGACGCCGAAGAAGCCGAACTCCGCTCTGCGCAAAGTGGCCAAAGTGCGGTTGACGAACGGCCAGGAAGTGATTGCCTACATTCCGGGCGAGGGCCACAATTTGCAGGAGCACTCCATCGTGCTCGTGCGCGGGGGACGAGTGAAAGATTTGCCGGGTGTGCGCTATCACATTGTGCGGGGCACGCTCGACAGCCTCGGCGTCGATGGGAGACGCCGCAGCCGTTCCAAATATGGAGCGAAACGTCCGAAAGCTGGCGGGGCCGCAGCCGGCAAGGACGAGAAGAAGTAAGTTTTGAACCTGAAAAATAATCATGTCGCGACGTCGGAAAGTTTACAAAAAGGAAGAGCGCGTCGATTCCCGTTACGGGAGTCCGGCGGTCGCCCGACTTATTTCCACGGTGATGAAGCGCGGCAAGAAATCGCTGGCCGAGCGGATTGTTTACACGGCCATCGATAAATCGCGCGAAGGATCCGATTCGGTCGATCCTCTCGAAGTTCTCAACAAGGCGCTGGAGAATGTTCGCCCGCGTCTGGAAGTAAAATCACGCCGCGTCGGCGGGGCCACCTACCAGGTGCCCATGGAAGTCACCCCGGCACGCCAGGTCTCCTTGGCCATGCGCTGGATCGTGCAATATGCCGATAATCGCCGCGGTATGCCCATGGCCCAAGCGCTCGCCCAGGAGATCAAGGAAGCGGCCGCTGGCCAGGGGAACGCCATTAAGAAGCGCGAGGACACCCACAAAATGGCGCAGGCCAACCGCGCCTTCGCTCATTTCCGCTGGTAATATTTGAATGACGAAATCCGAATGTCGAAGCTCGAAATAATGACAAAACACGAAAACCGAAACGCCGGTGGCACGATGACATTCCGTCATTCGGGCTCGGGCTTCTTTTCGTCATTCGTCATTCGTCACTCGTCATTTTCCTGAATCCTCCCATGTCCGCCACTCTCGAACAGAAACCCGCCGCCGTGAAGAATCCGAATTCACCTGACCGCAAGTTTCCCCTGGAGCGGACGCGCAATATCGGCATCGCCGCGCACATTGATGCCGGCAAGACAACGCTGACCGAGCGCATCCTGTTTTACACGGGCATGATTCACAAGATCGGCGAAGTGCACGAGGGCACCACTGTGACCGACTGGATGGAGCAGGAGCGCGAGCGCGGGATTACGATCACTTCGGCCGCTACGACCTGCGCCTGGACGCAGAAGAAGGAAGAAAACGTCTACAAGAGTTTTGCGGGCATTCAGATGCGCGTGAACATCATCGACACGCCCGGTCACGTGGATTTTACGGCCGAGGTGGAACGCTCGCTGCGCGTGCTCGACGGCGCCATCGCAGTTTTTGACGCCGTAGCGGGCGTGCAGCCGCAGTCCGAAACGGTCTGGCGTCAGGCCAATAAGTACAACGTTCCTTGTTTAGCTTTCATTAATAAAATGGACCGCGTCGGGGCCGACTTCAACATGTCGATCGACAGCATGCGCAAAAAGCTCGGAGCCAACGCGTGGCCGGTTTTGATTCCCCTCGGGAAAGAAGATTATCTGAAGGGCCAGCTGGACGTTATCAACAAGAAGGCCGTCATTTATCATGAGAACGATCAGATGGGCTCGACCTACGAGCTCGCTGAGATTCCAGCGGAGCATGCCGCGCTGGTCGAGAAAGCGCACAAGGATCTGATCGAGCAGATTTCCAACCTGGATGATCAGGTCGCGGAGGCTGTTCTCGAAGAGAAGCCGATCACCCCGGAGATTTTAAAGGCGGGCATTCGGCGCCAGACGATCGCGAGCAAATTTGTTCCGGTGATCGGCGGTTCAGCCTTTAAAAACAAGGGCGTGCAATACCTGGTCGATGCGGTCATCGATTATTTGCCGAGCCCGCTGGATATTCCTCCCGCCAAAGGCATGGAGCCGGACACGCACGAGCCGATGGAAGCGGCGACGGACGATAACGGCCACTTCTGCTCGCTCGCTTTCAAGCTTTGGAGCGATCCATTTGTCGGCAAGCTCGTTTTCTTCCGCGTCTATTCAGGCACGCTCAGCAAAGGCGACACGGTTTATAATCCGCGCACGAACAAGCGCGAACGAATTTCCCGTCTCATTCAGATCCAGGCCGACAAGCGCGAGGACATCGACACGTGCTACTCGGGCGACATCGCCGCGATCGTGGGCATTAAGAATATCACGACGGGCGATACGCTCTGTGACGAGGATCATCCGATCCTGCTGGAGCCGCCGTCGTTCCCTGATCCCGTTATTTCCATGGCGATTGAGCCAAAGACGAAGCTGGATCAGGAAAAAATGGCCATCGCTCTGCAGCGCCTGGCCGAAGAAGATCCGACTTTCCGCGTCTTCACGCATGAAGACACCGGCCAGACCATCATCGCCGGAATGGGCGAGCTTCACCTTGAAATCATTCGCGACCGCATGTTCCGCGAGTTCAAAGTGGACGCGAACGCGGGCAAACCGCAGATTGCCTATCGCGAAACGATTACCGGCAGCGCGCACGGCGTTGGCAAATTGATCAAGCAGTCGGGCGGGCGTGGTCAATACGGTCACGTGGAAGTGGACGTGCGCCCGGGCGCGCGCGGCACGGGCCTGGTCATTGATAACAAGATTGTCGGCGGCACCATTCCGCGTGAGTACATCCCGGCGGTCAAGAAGGGCATCGAAGAAGCCATTCTTAACGGCGTGCTCGGCGGTTACCCGGTCATCGACGTGGAAGTGGACATCGTTTACGGCAGCTATCACGACGTCGATTCGAACGAACTGGCTTTCAAACTGGCGGCAATTTTCGCCATGAAAGACGGCTTCAAGAAGAGCAGCCCTATTCTGCTCGAGCCGATCATGAAGGTGGAAAACATTACGCCGGACGATTTTCAGGGAGACATCTGCGGTGACTTGAGCCGTCGCCGTGGCAGCATCAACAGCATCGAAACGCGTGGGCATCTCGCGATCGTGCATGCGGAAGTTCCGTTGGCCGAACTCTTCGGTTATGCCACCGCCATCCGTTCGCTCTCGAAAGGCCGCTCCAGTTATTCCATGGAACCATCTCATTTTCAGCAGGTGCCGGCGAACCTCGTGGCCGCCATTCTCGATCAGAAGGAGACGAAATGAGCAGCGGCCAGCGCATTCGCATTCGCCTCAAGGCTTTCGATCACCGGATGCTCGATCAATCCGCCGTCGATATCGTGGAGACGGCCAAACGCACGGGCGCCCGGGTGGCCGGTCCGATTCCGCTGCCGACCTTGATCGAGAAATTTACGGTGAACCGTTCTCCTCACGTCGACAAAAAATCGATGGATCAATTTGAAATTCGCACGCACAAGCGCCTGCTCGACATTATCGAGCCGACCGCCAAGACCGTGGATGAATTAAAAAAGCTAAACCTGCCCGCGGGCGTAGACATCACGATCAAGATTTAGCGCTTGAGCATTTTACCACTTCGACATCATGAGCATCGGGTTACTTGGACAAAAAATCGGCATGACCAGCGTCTACGACGCCAACGGTCGGCTTCGTCCCGTGACCGTGATTGCGGCCGGCGATAATGTTCTGGTGCGCCGCGTGACGGCGGAAAACGACGGGTACTCGGCGGTGAAGGTTGGCTTTGGTTCGCAGAAGGAGTCACGTTTGACCAAGGCGGTGAACGGCGAATTCAAAAAGGCTGGCGTCGAGCCGAAGAAATTCGTGCGCGAATTCCGTCTCCCGGCGGATCTCCCCGAGGGTGAGGTCAATTTGAGCATCGGCCAATTTCAACCGGGTGACTGGGTGGACGTCATCGGTCGCTCCAAGGGCAAGGGTTTCCAGGGCGTCATGAAGAAACACAACTTTGCCGGCCAGGGCGCGGCCCACGGATCGAAGACTCACCGGCGCAACGGCGCCATCGGCAACCGTTCCACCCCCGGTCGGATTTGGAAGAACATGGGCATGCCTGGCCACATGGGCGACGAGCGCGTGACCGTGCAGAACCTGCAGGTCATGCAGGTACGCGAAGCGGAGAAAGTGATTCTCATCAGCGGAGCAGTTCCCGGTTGCAACGGCAGCTACGTGGTCGTGCGGCCAGCCATTAAGAAACCTGTGGCGGTGAAGAAATGAGCGCGAAAGTTTTAACAAAAGCGGCGGCAAAGGACGCGAAGATCGAGCTGATCGAGAACGGCCGTGGCACCCAGGCGGTGCAGGATGCGGTCGTGGCCATGCGCGCTGCGCGCCGCTCCGGCTCGGCCAACTCCAAGACCAAGGCGCAGGTCGATCTCTCCGGTTCGAAGCCGTGGCGCCAAAAAGGCACCGGGCGGGCACGCGCCGGTTATGCCTCATCGGTGATCTGGCGAGGCGGCGGCGTGGTCTTCGGCCCGAAACCGCGGGATTACACCAAGAAAGTTTCCAAATCAACGCGCCGTCTCGCTTTCCAAAAGGCGCTGAGCGAGCGCATCAACGCGGGCGACGTTCTGACGGTAGAGAAGTTCGCCCTGCCTGAGGTGAAGACCAAGGCCTTTGTCGCCATGGAAAAAAAGGCGACCGACGCCGCCAAAGTGCTGCTCATCTCCGATGCGTTTGAAGAGAATTTCTACAAATCGGCCCGCAA